>CALZLD010000028.1 GCA_945788225.1 uncultured Clostridia bacterium | reverse complement strand
AAAGGATTTTCAGAATGCTGTAAGTATCCTCGAAGATTGTCAGAATACCGCTATTCAGATAGGCACAATCATCGAAAATTCCGAGGGGGAAGGCTGTGTTACAGTCCGTTTTCTTGAGGAATATTGCGAGGCTGTCTATGAAGTTTCATCAAACCTTTCAGACGAAACCAACGAAAATAAAATCCAGAAAACTCTTGACAAAAAATTGATGAATGCCGAAAGCAGCGTCAGGAATGACATTAAAGTCAGACTTGAAGTTGTTTTCTGCCCTTATAAAGCGTCTATGTGGGATTCTCTTGAAAGCGTATGGAAAGCGGCAAACGATGACCCCGACTGTGACGCTTATGTTGTGCCTATCCCTTATTACGACCGCAAGCGTGACGGTTCGCTCGGTGAATTTCATTATGAGGGCGGGGACTACCCGAATTATGTTCCTGTTGTCCACTATGAAACATATAACTTTGAAAATCGCCGTCCCGATGTCGTATATATACATAACCCTTATGATGATTGCAATTATGTTACAACTGTCGATCCGAGATTTTATTCAAATGAATTGAAAAAATATACGGACAAGTTGGTTTATATACCGTATTTTGTTGTAGATGACAGTAGAGGCGTTGATAAAATACAGCATTATGCACTTTTGCCTGCTGTAATAAATTCTGATTTGGTAATAGTTCAGTCAGAAAAAGTCAGACAGAAATATATTGATGTCCTTCTTCCGCATTATGGCGGTTCAAATGAAGCAAGAAAATGGCTTGAAGGCAGAATTCTTGGTATAGGATCGCCAAAATTTGATGCGGTCAAATGTCAGAAGCCTGATTTAGAATCACTCCCTGAAGAATGGCAGGCTATAATTGGCGACGGCAGTAAAAAAGTCGTTTTCTACAATACTCATTTGAGTCTGTTAATGGCAGATAATTATGAAAGATTTTTAATAAAACTTGAGCAGGTATTTCGTTATTTTAAGTCAAGAGATGATGTTATTTTGCTATGGAGACCACACCCGTTGACAATTCCGACTGCGAAATCTATGAATCCTGTTGCGCTTGAGCCGTATTTGAAAATTGTTGAAGAATATAAATCTGAAAAGTGGGGTATCTATGATGATACGCCCGATATGAACAGGTCTATGGCTTTGTCAGATGCATATTATGGCTCGGACAGTTCGCTTGTTTCTATATATGAAAATATGGGTAAGCCTATTCTGTTGCAAGACATAAATTGTATTTAATCTGTATTTGGAAGAAGAATTTTTATGAATGAAAAAATAAAATTACTGATTAAGGATTGCGCAAAATATAATAATGAATATTATTTTATTGCAGAAAAGTTTAATTTGGTTTTTTCGCTTAATGTTGATGACGGAAAAATTACATTGATTGATTGTGATGAAGATTTGTCGGCAGTTGCAAAAAATACATTTGGTGCAATCGCGATTAAAGACGATAAGATGTATATAACGCATAACAGAAAATGTTCCGTATTGGTGTATGATTTTTTGGATAAAACACATAATGAGCTTAAACTCAATTCATACGCCTTAAAAAATGCCGATGCGAATGCGATAATGTCAATTGCTGAATATAAGGATGAACTTATTTTTATAGGCTGTCACTACCCCGCTTTGATAAGATATAACACCATCAATCAGAATATTCGGTATATTGAAAAACCATACTCAGTTGTTGATGATAAAGATATAGCTTATTTCAGAACGCATCATGTGATTATAAGTGACGCATTATATCTTGCTTCTTTATTCAATAACTCCGTATTAAAATATAACTTGGAAGAAGATTGCTTTGAATGGATTGATGTCGGAAATAAAAATAACAGATATAGTGGCATTGCGTATGATGGAACAAATTTCTGGCTGTCGCCCAGAACAAGCTCGCCGATAGTGCGATGGAATGGTAATACAGACATAGAAGAGTTTGAATTGCCGGCAATGCTGAAAGGTAACAGTAATTATTTTTTTGGCGTATTTTATGATAACGATTCAATGATTTTTCCAAATGCGGTTAAATTACCAACGATTATAATTGATAAAAAAACCAATAACATTTCTTTAATTAATAAAGTTATTAAATTTCAGAAAACAATCGGAAATGATATTATTATTCAGAATTCTGATTCAGAACTTACAGTAAAATCAGGTGATTTACATAAAAAATTCAATCTGGAAATCGATTATAACGAGATAAAGGATTTTTATAAATCAAAAAAAATGAAGTTTGATTTGCCTGATTTAATGTTTGAAGGAGATTACATTGATGTTGAGGCATACATGGATTTAATTCAAAACGGCGTCTCTGACAAAATAATTTCATCAGATATCGGACGTAATATCCATGAGATAATAAAAGCGAGTGATTAAATGAGATATGTTATAATTACCGGAGCGTCCATTGAAAATCTTGGCGCCGAATCTATGACCTGTATTGCAATTGAATATTCGCAAAAAAGATTTCCCGAATCAGAAATAATAATTGCTTCTACAGATAAAAAAGGTATGCAGAAGAAAATATTATACAAAGTTTGCAAATATCAATTTCCTAATGCAATGGATTGTCACTATAGATCATTGACCGGGCTGATATTGCATGAAATGTCTCCTGATAATTATGATGATTTCTATAAATATATTCTGCCTCAGACGGATTTGATATTAGATGTCAGCGGATATGCCTTTACTACAAAATTTGGTATAAAAACAATATACGGCTATTTAAACAGGATTTTTCTTGCTAAGGCATTTTCTGTTCCGATATATATTTTTTCACAATCATTCGGACCTGTAGCATACAAAAATAATAAAGAAAAAATACTTACCGAATTTCTTTTATATAAGCTATTAAAATATCCTGAAGTAATTGAGGTCAGAGAAAAAAAGGGTTTTTCGATGCTTAGCAAATATACAAAAAAAAATCTTGTATATAAACCCGATATGGTTCTTATGTATAATGGCGTTATAAATTATGGATTGCTCAGAAAAGAAGGTTATGAGCATAAAGCTGTAGATGTTGCAAAAAATTCAATAGCCATTATACCAAATCAAAAAATAATAGAAAAAACCCCTGTCGGAAAAAGATATATGGATATATTGAATACAATAATTACTCACCTTATCAGAGTCGGATTCAATGTATCAATTATTATTCACTGCAAATTGGATAAGGATATATGCGAACAATTAAAAAATATGAATGAAGTCAATATAAATGAAATCGACTGTACTGAATACGGCGGAAGTTTATATAACGAAATTATCGGCAAATTCGATTTTATTGTTGCTTCGCGATATCACTCGATTGTACACGCATACAGACAAGGCGTACCTGCATTGGTTCTTGGGTGGGAAGAAAAATATAATGAACTGCTATCAATAATGGAACAAAGCAAGTATATGGTTGATTGCAGAAACGATATAACGGATAACAGCGATGTAATCCAAAAATTATCTGAATTAACAGAGAATTTTCGTTCCGAAAAGACAATGATACTCAAAAGGTTGACAAAGTTGAGATGTGAATATGAATAATATTAATGAGACAACAAAAAATAATGTGTGCCTTTCTTGCGGAATATGTCTGGGAATCTGTCCTACTCAATCTATAAAATTTGACAAAGAGTTAAAACCAATAATAGATAGTTCGACCTGTAGCTCGTGTCGGCAATGTCTTGAATTTTGTCCCGGAGTACAATCCAATGTGACTTACGGCAAAACTTTGGAGGAACGAACAAACGGCCCCGTTATATCATCTTTTGTCGGAAGAAGCGGAAACAGGGAATATCTGAAAAACTCTGTAAGCGGCGGAATTGCAACGGAGCTTATAAACGGTTTGCTCGAACTTGGAAAATATGATTTTGCTATAGGCGTCAAGAATCGTAAATTCAATCAAAATAATAAAATGCAAGTCTATACATTAGAAGATTTCGACGCCGAACTGCAGAAGTCTGTATACACTATGCCGTCTTTTTCGGATGTGATATTTTACATAAATAATAACCCTCAGAAAAAGGGGATAATTATCGCTTCAGGTTGCGTTATCAGCGCATTAAAAAAATACATTTCTTCAAAGAAAAATTTATTGCAGGACAACTACTTGTTTATCGGTTTGTTCTGTGATTGCTCATTAAATAAGAATATAGAAAATTACTTCTACAATTATTCGGGTAAGCACCTGAAATCAAATCCTGTCGGATTTGATTTCAGGACTAAAGATAAGCAATCATATTGGCCGGGTAATATAGCAATTAAATTCACTGATTTTAATGTAATCATTCCGCGCGAGGAAAGATATAAACTTGTAAAGTATTTTAAAAATAAGCGGTGTTTATTCTGCTTGGACCATATGAATGTGAATTCGGATATTTCATTGGGAGATAATTATACTAACCTTCATTCAGACAAACTGGGAAGCAATTCAATTGTCGTAAGGACCGATAAAGGGAAAGAAGCTCTCGGTCTTATATCGGATAGAGTTAAATTATATCCTTTGGAGTATAGCAGGATTGTTGATTCTCAAAAAGTTAGTAATAAATATAAAAATTTATATTTTTCAAAAATATTTTATAATAAAACCAAGATTGATATTAATAAAAATATCGTTTGCCAAGATGTGAGTGAATACCGGAAAGAGTACAAACTAATGCTGAAAAATATCAATTCGGGAAAGAACTATTGCAGGTTTCCGGGGTTATATGAATTGTTTTTTATATTAAAGGGTGACAGTAACATAAAAACCAGAATTAATACACATAAAGAAATTCAAAAAATGGGTGAGAATAATGATAGCAATTAGTTTTTTGATTGTATTGATATCAATATTAATAACAGGATATATAGTATACAGAAAAGAAAATAAAAAATTATCGGCAAGCAATGAAAAATACATAAAATTTCGTTCAATGTATCTGATGATGGAAAAATGGTTTGAGTGCAAACAATCAAAAGGAAACATCAGTGAATATATACTTATGAATAATTGGTCCAAAATCGCTATATACGGTTGTGGGGATATAGGAAGACTTCTTTATAATGAATTATCAGGCACAGATGTTACAGTAGTGTGTGGTATTGATAAAAATTCAAAGATTGAATTTCCGGTTGATATTTTAAGTCCGGATGAGTTTTCAGAAGATGTCGATGCGATAATCGTCACATCAATCGCATACTTCTATGATGTTGAAAATAAACTCAAAGAAAAAACTAAAGCGAAAATAGTTTCTCTGGAGGATTTGGTATATGAGTATGCGTATTGACAAATATAAAACGGATATTTCAAATATAAAAAAAAATACTGCGAAAAAAATCAAAGATCTGCAGATAAAAAACCGCTTGGACAACCATAATTACATAAAAGCAGCAAACAAGGCAAGGCAATGGATAATAAGAAATACCGTTCAGAACAAGGGTATTGTAATAACTAACAGACAGCGCAGAATATATCAGGAAGTTACGGGATATTATATTCCCACCCTTCTTCAATGGGGCATGAGAGATCTTGCGATTAATTATACAAAATATCTTTGTGAAATCCAACAGGATAGCGGCGCATGGCTGAATAATGATGAAACACTTGAATCGGTATTTAATACAGGACAAGTGCTGAGAGGCCTTTTGTCCGCTTCCGATATATACCCTGAAGCAAAAGAACATCTTATCAAGGGATGCGATTGGCTTATTTCCAACATGAACGACGACGGTCGCCTTGTTCCGACTGAGGGAACGGTTTGGTCGTCTCTTGGCTTTAACTCGGAACTTATACATCTGTATTGTTTGCCGCCCTTGCGTGAAACCGGAATAAAATATGGTATAGACAAATATGTGGATGCCGCAGACAAAATTCTGGAATATTATAAAAATTATTATTTTGACGATATATCGAATTTTAACTATCTTTCGCATTTTTATGCATACATACTTGAAGCTCTTCTCGATCTCGGTGAAATAAATATTGTCAGACATGCAATGGGTAAAATAGAAAGAATACAAAAATTTGACGGCTCGGTACCGGCTTTGAATAATTGCAACTGGGTATGCTCAACAGGGTTGTTTCAGTTATCAATAGTATGGTTTAAGCTTGGGGACTATGCACACGGAGATAAAGCGTTTGATTATGCAGTCAGCCTTCAGAATAAATCAGGCGGTTGGTATGGGGGATATCCTGCAAAACTGAATTTACTATTCGGAAAATCTCTGCAATATGCAACAAGTGAGAAGGTAACATATTTTCCTGATGAAGAAATAAGTTGGGCTGTCAAGTATTTTTTTGATGCATTGTATTATCGTTCAATATGCGAGTTTGAAATGAAAGCGCCTACCTTTATTAATCATATCGACGCCGATGACAGTAAGTTTAAAGCAGTGTTTGTTGAATATAAAAAGCTTGACCGTGAAGGAAAAAAATTAAAAATAGCCGATGTCGGCTGCGGAAAGGGAAGATATCTGAAGAAACTTTATCTTGATAATCCGAATAATGAGTATTATGGTATTGATATATCTGATAGAGTTCTTAATTATATAAAAAATCCTTCAATTCACACTAAGACAGGCAGTATTCTTTTTACAGGATGTGAAAGCAATACTTTCGATATGACATTTGCGGCAGAAAGTGTAGAACATGCTGTATTCATCGATCTTGCAATTAAAGAGCTGGTGAGAATAACTAAGTCGGGCGGAACAGTTGTTATTATCGATAAAGAAGCGGAAAGCTTTGACAAGGTAAAATATTCAGATTGGATTGACCCGACGGAATTATCCACAAAACAGTGGCTTAACACAGAGGATGTTAAAAGAGTATTTAATGAATGTGGTCTTGCTGATTTTGAATCCTATTATCTGCCGTCAAAAGAGGGAAATATGTATAAAGCGTATATAGGAAGGAAAGGGTATGAATAAATTAATTAATGTTATTGGATTAGGCTATATCGGATTGCCTACAGCACTTATACTTGCCGAAAACGGAAACGATGTAATTGGTACGGATTATAATTCAACAGTTGTCGATAATCTGATAAAAGGAAACATCGACTTTCCCGAAAAGGGAATGAATGAATTGTATCATTCTGCCGTCAGAAAAAATATAGAATTTTCAACTGAATATAAAAAGGCTGATGTTTATATTGTAGCTGTACCGACGCCCTATGAAAAAAATAATAAAAAGGTAGATGCGACTTATGTTGTCAATGCGGTAAAATCAATCGCCGAAATCTGTGAAGACGATTGTATTATTGTCATTGAGTCTACAATATCCCCGGGAACCATTGACAGATACATTCGTCCGCTTATAAATAATCGGAGAATAAATCTTGCACATGCACCCGAACGCATAATACCTGGTAATATCATTAAAGAATTGACGGAAAATTCAAGAACAATCGGGGCGGACCTTCCTAAAATAGCGAATGAAATAAAGAATATCTATTCCACTTTCTGTAATGGTAATATAATCACAACAGACATAAGAACTGCTGAAATGACAAAAGTTGTTGAAAATACATTTCGTGACATCAATATAGCTTTTGCAAATGAGCTTGCAAAAATTTGCAGGTCCGCCAATCTTGATGTTTATGAAATAATAAAAATAGCCAATATGCATCCGAGAGTCAATATTCTGACACCCGGCCCGGGCGTCGGCGGCCATTGCATATCGGTTGACCCATGGTTCCTTGTCGGAGATTATCCCGGTTTGGCAAATATTATTTTAGCCGCAAGAAAAATCAATGATTCAATGCCGGAATTTGTCTTGGAAAGAACAAGCGAAATAATGAAAGAGGAGAATATAACAGATACTTCACGAGTAGGTTTTTATGGATTGACATATAAAGAAAATGTTGATGATATACGCGAAAGTCCGACATTGCAGCTGCTTGACAGTATGAAAAAACATTTATGCGGACAAATCAAAGTTTACGATCCGTATATAAAATACGAGGTTACCGCCAATCAGTATTATGATTTTGATAAATTCTTGGATGATATAGACTTGCTTGTTATTATGGTAGGGCATGATGAAATAAAGGATAGCCTTGATAAAATTAAAAACAAAGTGATTTTTGACACAAGAAATGTAGTTAATTTACCAAAAGTTTATCATTTATAATTGAGGTGTCGTATTTGAAAAAAGTATTGATCGTATCTTATCATTTTGCTCCGCTCAATTCTATGGCTGCAAAGCGGTATGGATATATGTGTAAGTATTTTAAAGAAAATGGCTACGAGCCGTATGTTTTGACTTCGCGTGCCAGGGGCGGCGGATACATTAATTCAAAACTTGATCTTCCTGTTCCGATTGATGACGATCATATAATCAGAATAGGCGATTTAGGCGTGATTTATTCGATACATAATCCGATTTTAAACATTATTGTACAGTATGCAAAGAGAGAAAAAAAGTCCCGCAGAATAATCGACGAAGAAAGCTACGGGTGGTCAGAAAAAGTCTTGAATGAATTTGATTATAAAAAATATAATTTTTTTGACGTCATTATCGGGACATACCCTTGTGTCGGAAATGTTATTGTCGCAAAGTATTTAGCGTCGATTTTAAATGTACCGTATATCACCGAAATCCGTGATTTGATTTCAGATTATGATGAGTGTAATACCAGAACGGATTTTGAAAGAAAAGTTGATACCTGGCTTGAAAAAATACTTATAGGCGATTCTGCCGGAATAGTTGCAGTCACCGACGGTTTTAGAAAAATTCTGTCTGACAGATATCCAAAAAAGAACATAGTTACAGTCTTTAACGGATGGGAAGATAAAGTAATAAATGAATCCGATTCGTATTCGGAAAACTATATTTACTATGCAGGCGGACTGTATAAACATAGGGTTGAAAGCTTAAAACTGCTGTTTGATACAATAAAAGAATACGACATTGATATTAAAGTAAAAATCAGAAGTGTTGGCCCTGAAAAATTTGATGATGAACTTAAAAGTTATATTAAGCAGATATCGCTTTGCGATAAGGTAGAGATTCTGGAAGCCGTTTCGGAAGATATTGTCAAGAAAGAACAGGATAAATGTCTGATAAACCTTATTGTCAGTTCGATAAATGCAAATGATGCGGCACTGATGACAACGATACCCGGTAAATTCTTTGAGCTGATTCAAATGGAAAAGCCTGTGTTGGCAATCATCAATAAATCGTCTGAATTATCCTCCATTCTTCTTGATACAAACAAAGGAAGAGCGTTGTGTGATAAAGATGAAATATACAATTTTATCACTAAGGATTATGTAAATTATAAGGGATATAGTCCGAAGGTGGAACTTTACTCCAGAAAAGAACAAGCAAAGAAATTATGCTGTTATCTGAATGATATTTTGAGGTGATAAATAATGAATAAATTTTTTGTTGGATGCGTTTCCGCTTTGGCAGGTGTAGTAACTGCAACAGCCATAACAGGAAGTAAAATGAATAAAATCGCATGTGAAAAAAATACAGAAAAAGAAAAATTCCGCATGATGTATCACGCTGTAGAAAAATGGATGAGACTCAAACAATCAGGCAAGAATCTGTCATCGTATTTTGAAGCATACGGTTACAAAAAAATAGCGATTTACGGTGTTGGCGACCTTGGAAAGCTTCTTATAAATGAACTTGAAGATACTTCAATTACTATCGAATACGCTATTGATAAAAATGTTGAGTCGAATGAAAAAATCAAAGTAGTCAAACCCGATGGGGATTTAAGCAGGGTAGATGCTATCGTAGTGACTGCCATAGCATATTTTGATGATATCAATGAGGATATTTCTAAAAAGGTTCAGTGTCCGATTATTTCTCTTGAAGACATTATATACGAAGTGGTGTGAGTATGAAAAAGGTACTTGTAGTATTCGGAACAAGACCTGAAGCGATAAAAATGTGCCCCGTAATAAAGCAAATGAATACACATAAAGATATGGAGTGTAAGGTTTGCATTACAGCACAGCACAGGGAAATGCTTGATCAGGTCCTTGAAATATTTAATGTCAAAGCAGATTATGACCTTAATATAATGCAACCGGGCCAGACTCTTACCGGAATCACTATTGAAATATTAAACAAATTTAATGAGATACTTGAGAAAGAAAACCCCGATATAGTACTTGTCCATGGCGATACTACAACATCTTTCGCTGCTGCATTAAGTTCGTTTTATCATAATATCAGCGTTGCGCATGTTGAAGCGGGGTTGCGAACCTATAATATGCACTCGCCGTATCCTGAGGAATTCAACAGACAAGCAGTTGACCTTATTTCAGAATTATATTTTGCTCCTACAAAGATGTCAGCCGACAATCTTATAAAAGAAGGTAAAGATGAGAAAAAAATATTTATTACAGGAAACACGGTTATTGATGCCCTTCATACTACTGTAACTGATGACTTTGTTGACGAAAATTTGAGATGGGCTTATGGCAGTAGACTTATATTATTTACCGCACACAGACGGGAAAATTTAGGAAACAGTATGGTCGGTATGTTTGAAGCAATAAAGAAAATTGCAAATGAATACCGGAATGTCAAGGTGATATACCCCGTACATAAAAATCCAAAGATTAGGGATTTGGCGCACAAAATGTTATCAGATGCAGAAAATATACGTCTGATAGAACCGCTTAATCCTCTGGTTTTCCATAATTATATTAACAGAAGTTATTTGATTCTTACGGATAGCGGCGGAATTCAGGAAGAAGCGCCGTCGCTCGGAAAGCCGGTACTGGTTATGCGTGATACTACCGAAAGGCCTGAAGGTATCGAGGCAGGAACACTTAAATTGGTTGGTACAGATTCGGACAATATTTATACTGAGACTAAATTATTGCTTGATAATGACTTCGTATATCGTAATATGAGCAACGCAGTTAATCCATACGGCGACGGTAAAGCTTCCGAAAGAATCTGCAGTATATTAGCTGAGTATTTTAAAAAACAATAACGGAAGCGTTGATGTATAATTTGATATAAAATGATTATGTTTATAATCTTATGGTTATGATAGCTCATTTGTATTGCGTTATATTGACTGGTGCTGATATGAATTCTGTTTTTCTCTGAATAATTCCTTTGGAGGTATTATGAAAAAAGTAATTACATACGGAACTTTCGATTTGTTCCATGAAGGACATTACAATTTGTTGAAGAGAGCAAAAGCGCTTGGCGATTATCTCATTGTCGGAGTCACAACAGAAGATTATGACCAGACAAGAGGAAAACTTAATGTTGTCGATTCGCTTATGACAAGAATTGAAAATGTAAAAAAGACCGGGTTTGCCGATGAAGTTATCATTGAGGCTATGCCCGGGCAAAAGCTTCGTGATATAAAAAAATACGGAGTTGATATTTTTACGGTAGGCTCAGACTGGACAGGTACATTTGATTATCTCAAAGATTACTGCGAGGTTGTATATCTTGAAAGAACAAAGGATATTTCAAGCACGATTCTTCGTTCCGAAAAGCAGTCCATATTAAGAATGGGAATTATCGGAACAGGCAGAATTGCAAACAGATTTATCCCCGAAGTAAAGCTTGTCAGCGGAATAAACGCACAATCGGTATATAATCCGAACAAGGAAAGCACAGATGAATTTGCAAAAAAATGGAATCTTGAATCATATTATGATATTGATCTTTTTTTCGATTCTATAGATGCTGTGTATGTTGCTTCACCTCATAATACACATTATGAATATGTCAAAGAAGCTTTGGAAAGAAATAAACATGTTTTGTGCGAGAAGCCGATGGCTCTTGAGAAAGCGCAGTGTGAAGAGCTTTTTTCATTAGCAAAGAAACATAACCGCGTTCTTATGGAAGGAATCAAGACGGCATATTGTCCTGGGTTCAACAATCTCATAGGTATAGCTTGCAGCGGTATTATCGGAACTGTAAGAAGCATCGAAGCAACTTTTACAAAACTTGAAAATTCCTCAAGTCGTGAGCTTACCGATACCGAATATGGCGGAAGCGTTACCGAACTCGGAAGCTATACGCTTTTGCCGGCAGTAAAGATATTCGGAACAGAACCTGAAAATATAAGATTTGAAAGTATATACTCGGATAACGGCATAGATATTTTCACGAAAATATTTTTTAAATACAAAAACAGTATGTCTACCGCTACCTGCGGATTGGGCGTAAAATCCGATGGACAGCTTATTATAAGCGGAACAGAAGGATATATCAAGGTTGACGCTCCGTGGTGGAAAACATCATATTTTGAAGTACATCACGAGAACCCCAATGACATAGAAAAGTATTCCGACAGATTTCTAGGGGACGGTTTGAGATACGAAATAAGTGATTTCCTTTCAATAATAAACGGAAACTCTAAAAGTGCATTTAAATTGACAAGAGAAGAAAGCATATTTATTTCAGAAGTAATGGAAAAATTCCTGAACGAGAGGAAAAATCGCAGATGATTTTTATGGATGACAGCACGCTGAGACAATTACAGATGATTCAGCTTGAAATGCTTGAAGAAGTTGACCGTATCTGCAAAAAATGCGGTATAAAATATAATATCATTGCAGGTACTTTGCTGGGTGCTGTCCGTCATGGGGGTTATATTCCATGGGACGATGATGCAGATGTAGCGCTTTTGCGTCCTGAATATGAAAAATTCAGAAAAGCTTGCAAAACTGAGCTGGACAAGACAAGATTTGTTTTTCAGGACCACAGAAATACGAAAGGTTATCGCTGGGGATACGGAAAAATACGCAGAAAAAATACGCTTTTCCTAAGGGAATTTCAAGAAAAAATGCCGTATTTTCAGGGCGTATTCATTGATGTATTTCCGCTTGATAATGTTCCGGATAATTATATGCTGAGAAGCGTACACAATTTTATCTGCTTTGGAATAAGAAAATTTCTGTGGTCTGAAGTTGGCCAATATGCAGAAAAGAATGTTGTAAAAAGATATGTTTATTCGTTAATGGCAAAAGTTCCGCTAAAAATAATTTTTAATATATATACTGTTCTGATGGAAGTCGGAAACAGACATAAAACTAAATGGGTAAGAATTCTGACTTTTCCCACACCCAATAAAATGTACGGATACAAACGAAAGTGGTACGAAAAATCTGCTGATATTGTTTTTGAAGGAAAAGTTTTCAGCGGAATAAAGGACTTTGATGAATATCTTTCATTCAAGTTCGGCGACTATATGAAATTACCGCCTGTTGAAAAAAGAAAGATTCATCCTGTGAGCAAACTGAAACTTCTGTAATTGGAGATTATAATGAGTGATATAAAAATTTCAGTCATAGTTCCTGTATATAATGTGGAACGGTATATTAAGCAATGTGTTGACAGCATAATAAATCAGACATACAGAAATCTTGAAATCATACTTGTCGACGACGGCTCACCTGACAACAGCGGAAAAATCTGCGATGAATATTCTTTTTCAGATGATAGAATCAGGGTTATACATAAAGAAAACGGCGGACATGTAAGCGCAAGAAAAGCGGGAGTCGGTATAGCAACAGGGGATTATATAACATTTGTTGACTCTGATGATTGGATAGATACAGAGGCATACGCACATGCTGCTGAGGTGATACGCTCTCACGGTGTTGATGTGTTTATTTTCGGATTAAAAAGAGTCTCATCCGTTTCAACCAATTACGAGCATGAAAATCTTAAAGAAGGTCTTTATAATAAAAATAGTCTTTACGAAGAGATATGCAAAATTGATAAACAAGATTTGTTCTATACAAAAATTATTACTACAGTGTGCTGGAATAAGGTTATTAAAGCAGATTTAATAAAAAGCAACATAAATAATGTAGATAACACAATAAAAATCGGTGAAGACGCTGCGTTGATTTATCCTGTGTTGCTGGATGCCGAGTCTTATTATATAACTCATAATGCCTATTATAATTATCGTATGAATAACGAGTCGGTGATGCATAAATTTGCTCCTGACAGATATTTGTCTGTTGAAAAGGTTATCAGGACAGTGTATTCATCCGTTAAAAAACACGGATATGACAGCGATAGCGTAATTATGCGTCAGCTCGGATTGTATACATTTGATTTAATGCTTATAACGGATACATGTAAATTTATCAATACTATTCGTGATATCTTTCCGAATGTTAAAGATAATGACAGGATACTGTTTTACGGAAAGGGCGTATTTGCACAGAATCTGAAGTATCTGGCAGAAAAAGATAAATCACACAGTATCGTTGGATTTATTGATTCTGTTACAATAGATAAGCTTGATGAATATGATTATGACATTATTATAATAGCTGTCACAATATCTTCGTTTGTAGAAGAAATACTCAAAACGCTCAGAACATACGGCGTTGACGAAAATAAAATTATCTGTCTGAAAAACAGTGATATCAATTCGTATGAATATTTAAAGCGAATATGCGAGGAATGAACTATGTCAAAATTCAAAGTGTTGCAGTGGCATCTTACGGATATCCCCGGCGGTGTTTCTGAATATATGCTTAATAATATCAAATATATTGATAAGGATAAAATTGAAACCGATTTTGTATTTGTGGGAAATCATCCGAATTTATATCTTGACAGAATCGGTTCGGCAGATAATCTCAAAAATGTCAGAAACGCAGCTGAAAACAGGGACGCTTTTTTTGAGGATATGAATAATCTTTTCAGATACGGCGGATATGATGCAGTACATTTTAACACAAGTTACTGGGCAGGTCATGAGCTTGAAAAAATGGCAAAAGATAACAATATTTCAAGAATCATAATTCATTCCCACAGTACAAGAGTGGATATTGAAGATGATGAGAAACGAAAAAAAGCGGAAGAAAAGCACGAAATAAAAAAGGCAGAGTTTTCAACCGAATACGCAACGAATTTCTGTGCATGTTCAAAACTTGCTGCGGACTGGCTTTACGGTCCGCAGATTCCACGAGATAGAATCAAGATACTTAATAATGCTATAAATGTTGAAAAATTTCTGTTCAACAAACAAATACGCGAAAAATACAGACAGGAATTCGGGCTCGGTGACAGTTTTGTTATAGGCAATGTTGCAAGAATGTCTCACCAGAAAAACCATGAGTTTTTACTGGATGTTTTTGCAAATGTATGTAACAGGATTGATAACGCAAAGCTTCTTCTGGTCGGAAATGGTCCGCTTGAAAACGATATAAGACAAAAGGCCGAGCGGTTAGGATTGCTTGATAAGATTGTTTTTGCAGGATTTCGCGATGATGTAAATAATATAATGCAGGCTATGGATATATTCTGTCTTCCTTCCAGGTTTGAGGGACTGGGAATCGTATATATCGAGGCGCTTTCTGCAGGTTTGGAATGTCTTGCAAGCGATGTTGTTCCGCGTGAAGTTAATCTATGTGATAATATGCATTTTTTACCTTTTGATGTTTCTGCATGGTCAAACCTGATAATTGAAATATCAAAGGGCTATGAAAGAAAAAATATGTATAAAATAATTACAGAAGCAGGGTATAATATAG
>CALZLD010000027.1 GCA_945788225.1 uncultured Clostridia bacterium | reverse complement strand
GGCAACCCTGATTACAGCCAGGAAACAGGCTGGAACGATGGCGAATACACAGATGACTTCGCTATCCGTGTAAACCGTTCTAAGGCTCTCGCAGGCGTAGGCAAGATCGACGCTAAGAACAACGCTATTTCATTCGACTGGGATACAGTTCTTGCTAAGTCAGACCTCCTCAACTCAGCTGGTCAGGTTACAATCCAGTTCAAGGCTAACGAAAACGGCTTCCTTTATGACGAAGACTTCGACGACGATCAGCAGGATGCAACATACGCTTACGAAATCACAAAGATCGAAGTTAAGTGGCCTGCTGCTGAAGACGGCAAGGTTGACATGGAAGAATTCGCAGCTGGCGAATCTGCTACAGTAGTAGAAGATACACTTCCTGCAGCTACAGACGCTCCTGCAACAACAGACGCTCCTGCTGCTACAGACGCTACAACAGCTGCTACAGACGGCGCTGCTAACCCTGAAACAGGTAACTCAGCTGTAGCTCTCCTCGCTATCCCTGCTGCACTCGCTGCTGCTGCAATCGTAGCTAAGAAGAGAGGCTAATTGTTAAGCTCATAACTTAACACACACATCAAACAAATTTCCGCCGACCGCAAGGTCGGCGGTTTTGTTGCGTGTAGCCACGCAGGCTATATCGTAAGTACAAATATATGGTCTATACTTTTATTGCTCGGTAGCGTTACAAATGAGTATTGCTATCGGGCAATTCTGTTATGCTCTGACGGCATTCAAAGGCTCGGAAGTATACCGATACCTTATAAAAACAAACGGCTCACAGCGTGTTTTCATATGCTTAAAAGAGGGCGCAAAAAAGCTCTGCGGAATAATCCGCAGAGCTTTTTGTGTTTGGATTTTGTTCGGCTTACTTTTCGTCTGTTCCGTAAAGCTTAGCAAGTCTGCAAAGGTAATCGTATCTGTCCTTAGCGTTTGCAACAGCCTTGTCGAAGAGTTTTTCTGCTCTTTCGGGGTTCTGACGAGCAAGTGCGTTGTAACGAACTTCGCCCATGATGAAGTTCTTGTAATCACCGGTAGGAGCCTTAGAATCGAGTATGAACGGATTCTTGCCCTCAGCCTTGAGTGCGGGGTTGTATCTGTAAAGGTGCCAGTAGCCAGCCTCAACAGCCTTCTTTTCTTCGGTCATTGCGATTGACATACCGCCCTTGATACCGTGGTTGATACAAGGAGCATAACCGATGATGAGTGAAGGTCCGGGATAAGCTTCAGCTTCTGTGATTGCCTTGATACACTGGTTCATGTCAGCGCCCATTGCGATGTGTGCAACATAAACATAACCGTAGCTCATTGCGATACCTGCGAGGTCCTTCTTCTTAACTTCCTTACCTGCGGCTGCAAACTGTGCAATAGCGCCTGTAGGAGTTGACTTAGAGGACTGTCCGCCTGTGTTGGAGTAAACTTCAGTGTCGAATACAAAGATGTTTACATCTTCGCCCGATGCGAGAACATGGTCAACACCGCCGAAGCCGATGTCGTATGCCCAACCGTCTCCACCGAAGATCCACATTGACTTCTTGCGGAGGTAATCCTTGAGTGCGAGGATTTCCTTAGCTTCTGCGCATCCGCAAGCTTCGAGTGTTGCGATAAGTGTATCTGTTGCAGGTGAGTTAGCGGCACCGTCGTTGAGAGTTGAAAGGTAACCCTCGATTGCCTTCTTAACATCAGCCTTCTTTGCTGTCTTCTGGAGGTTGAGAAGCATTGAAACTGCTCTCTGACGGAGTGTGTTCTGTGCAAGGAACATACCGTAACCGAATTCAGCGTTGTCCTCAAAGAGTGAGTTAGCCCAAGCGGGACCCTTGCCTGCCTTGTTTGTTGTGTAAGGTGTTGAAGGTGCCGAGCCGCCCCAGATTGAAGAACATCCTGTTGCGTTGGCGATATACATTCTGTCACCGAAGAGCTGTGTTACAAGCTTAGCGTAAGGTGTTTCACCACAACCTGCGCAAGCGCCTGAGAATTCGAGGAGGGGCTGTTTGAACTGTGAGCCCTTGACTGTTGTTTCCTTGAACTTTTCAAATACTTCCTTCTTGTCGGGAAGAGTAAGACCGTAGTTGAATACTTCCTGCTCAGCAATCTGAGTGTCAAGAGGCATCATGTTGAGAGCCTTTTCGCCCTTCTTGCCGGGACATACATTTACGCAAGAGCCGCAACCTGTGCAGTCGAGTGCAGACATTGTCATAACAAAGTTATAACCAGCCATGCCTGTTACGGGGATTGCCTTGTCCTGAGCAAGCTTAGGAGCCTTCTTGAGCTCATCGTCTGTCATGATAACAGGACGGATTACAGCGTGAGGACAAACATATGAACAGAAGTTACACTGAATGCAGTTTGCGCTGTTCCATGAGGGAACATCAACTGCGATACCGCGCTTTTCAAATGCAGCAGAACCCTGAGGGAATGTACCGTCTGCCATATCCTTGAATGTAGAAACGGGGAGCTTGTCGCCCTTCTGAGCGTTAACGGGAATCTGGATGTTGTTTACATAGTTTGTAAGAGCCTTGTTTGCGCCCTTAACCTTATCCATACCCATCTTTGTATCCTTGGCGTTCTTCCAGCTGTCGGGAACCTTGACTTCAACAACGCCCTTAACGCCTGCGTCGATAGCGTCGTGGTTCATCTTAACGATAGCCTCGCCCTTCTTTGAGTAGGACTTTGTAGCAGCGTCCTTCATGTACTTAACTGCGTCCTTTATAGGAATAATTCCCGAGAGCTTGAAGAATGCAGCCTGAAGAACTGTATTGATTCTGTTTCCGAGACCGATTTCCTTACCGATCTTGATACCGTCGATTGTGTAGAACTTGATGTTGTTCTCTGCGATGTATCTCTTAACCTGTCCGGGAAGTCTCTTGTCGAGTTCCTTTTCATCCCACTGGCAGTTGAGAAGGAATGTTCCGCCGGGCTTGATGTCTGATACCATATCGTACTTGTCGATGTAGCTTTCGTTATGGCATGCAACGAAGTCAGCCATATTAACAAGGTATGTCGACTTGATAGGTGTCTTACCAAAACGAAGGTGTGAAACAGTTACGCCGCCCGACTTCTTTGAGTCGTATGAGAAGTAAGCCTGAGCGTACATGTCTGTATGGTCGCCGATAATCTTGATTGAGTTCTTGTTAGCGCCGACTGTACCGTCCGCACCGAGTCCCCAGAACTTACAAGCTGTTGTTCCTGCGGGAGCTGTATCGAGGTTGCCTTCAACGGGAAGTGAGAGGTTTGTAACATCGTCTTCGATACCGATTGTAAATCTCTTCTTGAAGTCTTCCTTCCAGCAAGCGTTCCAGTAAACTGCCTTGATCTGTGCGGGAGTTGTATCCTTTGAACCGAGTCCGTAACGGCCCGATGCAATAGGTGTGTTGTTGAACTTGCTGCCCTTGAGAGCCGCAACAACATCGAGGTAAAGAGGTTCGCCGATTGAGCCGGGTTCCTTAGTTCTGTCAAGAACAGAAATCTGTTCAACAGAATCGGGGATAGCTTCGATGAGCTTTTCAGCAACGAAAGGTCTGTAAAGACGAACCTTGATAAGTCCGAGTGTGTGTCCCTGAGCGTTGAGGAAGTCGATTGTTTCTTCAATAGTGTCACATACAGAACCCATAGCGATTATGATGTGTGTTGCCTGGGGATGTCCGTAGTAGTTGAAGAGCTGGTAGTTTGTGCCGATTTCCTTGTTAACCTTCTTCATGGATTCTTCAACAACTGAAGGAATGTTGTCGTAGTATGTGTTTGAAGCTTCTCTTGCCTGGAAGAAGATATCAGGGTTCTGAGCTGTACCGCGGAGAACGGGGTGCTCAGGGCTGAGAGAACGGTTTCTGAATGCCTGAGCGGCCTTCATATCAACCATCTTCTTGAGTGTTTCGGGATCCCATACTTCAATCTTCTGGATTTCGTGAGAAGTACGGAAACCGTCAAAGAAATGAAGGAAAGGAACTCTGCCCTTGATTGTTGAAAGGTGAGCAACTGCGCCGAGGTCCATAACTTCCTGAGGGTTGGATGAACAGAGCATTGCAAAACCTGTCTGACGGCAAGCGTAGATGTCGGAATGGTCGCCGAAGATTGAGAGAGCGTGTGATGCGAGCGCACGAGCTGAAACATGGATTACGCAGGGAAGAAGTTCACCTGCTATCTTATACATGTTAGGGATCATAAGAAGAAGTCCCTGTGAAGCAGTATAAGTTGTTGTGAGCGCTCCTGCTGCGAGTGAACCGTGTACGGTACCTGCAGCTCCTGCCTCAGACTGCATTTCGGCAACTCTTACGGGCTGTCCGAACATATTTGTCTGACCTGCTGCCGACCATGTGTCGGTAACCTCAGCCATTACTGAGGAGGGAGTGATGGGGTAGATGGCTGCAACATCCGTAAACGGGTATGACGCCCATGCGGCGGCGTTGTTACCATCCATGGTTTTCATTTTTCTAGCCATTTCAGTAAGCCTCCTAAAAAATTGAACTATTCTGTTGTTGCCATAAACTGAAATCAGTTCATAACTTTACCCGATAATTTTACCACACATTTTATAAAATGTAAAGGGAATAGCACAAATTTTAAAGATAAATTTACTTTTATTTTCAAAAATAATTATTTTTCGATGAAAAAAACAAGCCTGCTCCGGTGTATTATAAATGAGGGCTATTCTGCGCAGGTGTGATATTGCACAAATATGAATGACAAAATTTTAACAATATTGCCAAAAATAAAATACGCTCCTTCCTTATTTAAAATATTACAGAATGATTACAAATAGGTTTCAGTTTGGTTACAATTTTTTATAGGTCAAAAATATGCCGAATTATAGGGGATTTATGACATTATCAAGAATATTTGCCAGGACTGTTCGGTGTTGACTTTTAATTAAATATATTGTATAATCGGATTGTATGTAAATTCGGCCGATGGCGTTGTCTTACATTCGATGAATTACATTTTTGGGAACAAACCGATTGTGTACTGGGGGATAGAAATGATTTCTGATGGTGTCCGATTGTCGGCGATAAATAACGGAGCGGATGTTTCGGCTGTTGGAATTGCCGTTATAGTAATTCTTATTCTGGCGAGAGGATTTTTTACTTTGTGCGAATCTGCGGTAACTGAAATAAACGATTCCGCTGTAAAGGAGTTCGCAGAGGAAAAGGGAAGCAAGAAGGTTCTTTTTGACATTCTTGAAAAGCCCTCGTCCATGATAACTACCTTTTCGGCAAACCGTATTCTTTCTGCCGTTCTCATAACTTTTTCCGCTCTTGCGGTTTTTTTCGGAACCCTTTCCGAAAAGCTCGGCGTCGTGATTGAAAGATACCCCCTGCCCGAAGGTTTTGCCTCGGGACTTGCGGCGGCGATAATAATTCTGGCGTCGGTTATCGCTATGACGGTTTTCAGCGACAGAATACCAAAAAGAATCGCTCTTGCCGCGAATTCGGTTTCACTTGCGGCGGCTGTTGCTGTCCCTGTGAAAATACTTATTGTTCTTCTCACTCCTCTTACGGCTCTGTGCGGTCTGCTTACAAAAATCTTTTCGCTTATTCTGGGGCTTTCGCAGTCCGATGAAAAGGATATAGCAACAGAAGAAGAAATACTTATGCTTGTGGACGCAAGAAACGAAACGGGCGAGCTTGAAGAATCGCAGAAAGAAATGATAAGCAATATCTTTGAGTTTGACGACACCTTAGCAGGAGAAGTCATGACTCACAGAACAGATATTGACGCCGTTGAAATTCATGAAAAAATTCCCGATGTCATACAGCTTGCAATAAGCTCGGGGCGTTCGAGAATACCCGTTTATGAGGGTACGATAGACAGCATACTCGGATTTGTCTGTGTGAAAGACCTGCTGTGCCTGATAGGCTGTGAAAGCGTTGACGGCTTTGAGATAAGAAATTTTCTTCGCGATGTCCTTTATGTTCCCGGAACAAACTCCTGCGGAGAGGTATTTGAGCTTCTGCGCAAGAACAAGGCTCAGCTGGCTGTTGTCGTCGATGAATACGGCGGAACGGCGGGGCTTATCACGATGGAGGATATTCTTGAATCGATAGTAGGCAGTATTCAGGACGAATACGACAACGACGCCGAAGAGATAACCGAAGTTTCACAAGGCGTCTATATGATTTCGGGAACCGCCGACCCGGAAAAAATCCTTGAGGTGATGGGAATTACCCTTCCAGAAGGACATGAATATGACACTATGGGCGGATTTATCACAGACCTTCTCGGGCGGATACCCGAAGAAAACGAAAACGCCGCCGTCGTTTACGAAGGCGTTGAATTTACCGTTCTTGTAACGGAGGAAAAAAGAATAGCCAAAATCAAAGCGGTTGTTCTTACCGATAAAACCAAAAACAAAGAATGAAAAGGAGAATTGTCAATGAACAAGAAAAAGTCATCGGTACTTCTTGCTCTCGTTATGGCGGGCTTAATGTCAGTTTCGCTCTTTACGGGATGTAAGAAAAATGAAATCCAGGACACAGTTACCGACACATCTGCCCCGATATCCACACCTGCGGGAGATACATGGAACTGCCCCTCATGCGGAGCAACGGATATATCATCCAAGTTCTGCCCCGACTGCGGCGAGGCTAAGGACTGGACCTGCGCTTCATGCGGTCAGAGCGGTATAACATCAAAGTTCTGTCCTTCATGCGGTTCACCCAAGGGCGGAGAGCCTGAACAGACAACAGAAGGCACAACAGAAACAACAACAGCTGCAACAACAGCTGCAACAACAGCCGCTCCCACTACAACTGCGGCTCCCACAACAACAAAGGCACCTGCCGCAACAACAGCAGCAACTACAACAGCCGCAACAACGACAACTACTACTGCAACAGAACCTCCCTCGGCTTACATCAAGAATGCAAACAGATATGTTTACGGAACTCTTTCCAACGATGAAAAGCAGGCTTATATTGAAGTTTACAACGGAATGAAGTCCCGCGATGTGAAGATTACAACTTCTGCAAACATTACCGACGCCAGATTCAAGGAAATTGTAATGGATGTAGTTTTCCAGGAACCCACAAACTATGTTGCAATGGGTGGTACATTCAGCGGAAATATGTTTATTCCCAAATACAGCTTTACAGCAGATGAAGCTGCGGCTATGGATAAGGCATGCGAAAGCGCAATGTCCAAGATTCAGGCTAAATTCCCTGCAAACGCTTCGGATTATGATAAGGTAAAGGCTATCCACGATTATATCGTTCAGAACACTGTATTCTCTAAGGACAACAAGTACAGCGCATACGCTTACGGTCCTCTTGTTGCAGGCGTTGGTCAGTGCGAAGGCTATGCAAAGGCTATGACATACGCACTCACATACTTCGGAATTGAAAATGTTCGTATGACAGGTACAAAGTACGACGGACTTTCACACGCATGGAACAAGGTAAAGGTTGCGGGCAAGTGGTACAACATCGACGCAACATGGGATGAATACTACACAGAAAAGCAGACCACTGCTGTAAGATACACATTCTTCCTTATCCCCGACGCAGGCATTCTCAGCGGAGATAAGAGAAACTACATTCCTCAGTGCTCATTCACTCCTCCCGCCGCAACATCATGGGACAGCAACTACTTTGTAAAATCAGGCTACTATGCAACATCTCTTGCAGACGCTAAGACAAAGATGCAGGCTGCTGTTATTGCCGCCGCAAAGAAGAAGCAGGAAGTAATCCAGATCAAGTGCAGCGACAAGGCAGTTTATGACGAGGCAAGCGCTTGGCTCAAGAGCAATTACAATACTCTTGTTACAACTGCAAACAGCACATCCGGTTGCTATAAGTCAACTGCAAAATCTCTTGGCGACACAACCTTCCTTACAACTGACAAATATATCATCGAACTTGTTGTGACATATCAGTAACAGACAGAATTTTCGGGGCGGCAAAGACCGCCCCGAATTCAAAATGAAAATTAAATGAGAGGTTAAAAAAATGAAGAAAAGAATTTTGTCTGTAATAATTGCCGCTATAACAGCGCTTTCACTTACAGCATGCGCAAAAACCACAACGGGCGATAATCCCGCAACAACAAATCCCGACGGAACAGGCAGCTCTGCGGTTACGGATGTTACAAACGCAGGTGGAGACGAAAGCCAGAACACCGAAGAAAAGATTGTTCCCAAGTTCGTTTACAGCACTCTTGCGGACGACGAAAAGGAAATCTATGACAAGATACTCAAGGGAATAGAAAACTTTGAGGACGAGGTTGACCTCGGAGCAGAATATCCGACAGATAAAGTACTGACTGTTTATAAGCATGTATTCTTCCAGGAACCCGAAATATTCTGGTTCTATGCAACAAACGAGCAGTTCAAGACTGCCGGCGATACAATGTCCAAGGTTGCGTTGCAGTACAGATATCAGAAAGACGAGTCTGCCGCAATGAAAGAAAAAATTGACGCTACTCTCGATAAAATCGAAGCGACTTTCCCTGAAAATGCAAACGATGTAGATAAGGTCATCGCTATTCACGACTATATCATTGAACACACTGCATTCTCAAAGGACGATGTTTACGCAAAGAACGCTTACGGTGCGCTTGTCGGCGGATATTCGCAGTGCGAAGGCTATGCAAAAGCGCTTGCTCTTGCCTGCAACCATTTCGGAATTGAAAATGTCAGAATAACGGGCGATAAGTGGGACGGCAATTCTCACGCATGGTCAAAGGTCAAGATTGACGGCAAGTGGTACAATGTCGATGTAACATGGGACGACCCTGAAAGCTCAAACGGCGAACAGCTTTTAAGACACAACTATCTTTTTGTTCCCGATGAAGCGATAAACGGCAAGACGCACATTGTAATATGTGACTTTGAACCCCCCGTTGCAGATTCAACCGATATCGACTATTTCAAATACAAGAACCTTTACGCAACAACAGCGGACGAAGCGGTTTCTCTTTTGCACGACCTTGTTGTTAATCAGGCAAAATACGGCGAGACCGTATGCCAGGTGAAATGTTCTTCAAAGGATGTTTATGACGCCGCACTCAAGCAGCTTATCGATAACGGCGGACATCAGAAGATTGCAAACGACGCAAAAGAAGAAAATGAAGATTTTTCTTCGTTCGGTCTTATGAACGACGGCGAACTTTATATAATTCATTTCAATATCAAGTATAAATAACCTTAATTACAAAGGCGGAGGTTGTTATGAACAAGCGATTATATGCAATAGTCTGCGTTTTATTTGTGCTTATTTTTGCGCTTGGCGGATGTTATTCCGATAATTATCAGGATAAACCCGAAACAACCGAATTCTTATCTGAGCAGACATACACGTCGGAAAAGGTTTCTGAGAGCGGAATGCTCTCAGAGCCTTTTGATACGACGACGATAACAGAAGAAACAACTGTTTCTGAAATTGCACAAACAGAAATCACCACAGAAAGTACGGCGACAATGCCGTCTGTTGTACTTTCAACATTAGTCCCCGAAACAACAACGACTGAAACAGAAACAACAACAGTTGAGACAACTGCTGTTTCACCCATAACAGAGAAAACAACGACTTCTGTATCTCTTTCAAAAAAACCGTCTTTAAACGAGATAACAAGGTCTTATGCATATAACACACTTTCCGAAAAGGAAAAACAGGTTTACGATATATTTGAAGGAGCGGCGGTTTCTCTTTCAAACAGAGCAGAGTTCAAAGGAATGAATATTACGAAGGAAGAACTTCAGAATGCGGTTTATGCCTTTGACCTGTATGAGCCCGTATATTCTTATGTTTCTCTCAAAGACTGCGTAGTTCACAGTCGGGGAGGATATATTGATTATGTGGAAATGGCGTATTATTATGACAAGTCCACACATCAGAAAATGACCGAGGCAACAGAGCGCGCGGCGCAGGATATTTTTGCAAAGATTACACCTGATATGTCGGAGTATGATGTCGTTAAGCTTTTTCACGATGAGATTGTAAAAAAATGCGTCTACGACGAAAGCGCACAGAACAGAAGCTTTGCCTACGGCGCTCTCGTTGACGGCAGAGCGACATGCTCGGGATATTCCAAGGCGTTCAGCTATCTTTGCAACAAAGCGGGGATAGAAAATACATGCGCTTTCGGAAACGCGGGCGGAGAAGGACATATGTGGAATATGGTCCGACTTGACGGAGAATGGTATGAGCTTGACACAACATGGGACGATACTTCTTCCGATGGATTTGAAAACTTTATTTACTACGGATATTTTCTTGTGACAACAGCCGATATGAGCGACAGACAGCTTTTTGACTACAACTATGATAAACCCGTTGCAACGGGAATAAAATACAACTATTACAATATGACAAAAACCTATGCCGAGGACGAAAAAACGCTTGAAGAAGCAACATATAACTGTCTGAGGGATACTATTCTGAAAAACGAAAAATATGCCCAGTTCAAATATAAGGACAGAAATATTCTTGCAAAATTCAAGGAATATGCCGAGACAGGCAGGATGTTCAGAATATTGTCTGAGGTTGAAAAAGACACGAGACATAGCGTAAATAAAAACGAAGTGTATTTTTATACATCAAATAACGATACCATAGTGATTATTTCTCTTTAATGCAAAGGAGTGAACGCAGTGAGAAAAAAATCGGCACAACTTATTGCACTTATAGCGGCTGTTATGCTGATTTTTTCGGCATGCGACAAACCTCCCGTTCAGGATGAACCCGTTGTAACGAGCGGAGAACATACTCCCGTTTCAACAGACATAACGGAAGATACCACGGCGAGTGAGGACAAACCGAAGATAGAACCCTGGGTTGACAAAATCCCCGATAAATGCACAAGCCGATACGGTTATTACAGCCTTGACGCGTCGGAGAAAGCCATATACGACAAAATAGTTGACGCGGCAAAGCATTATGAGACCGAAGTTGAGATTGACCGTGAAATATCCAAGAGCAGACTTGAAGAAATATGCGAAATGATTTTTATTGAAGAGAATGCTCTGTATTATCTTTCAAACGAATATAATGTTGCGTTCAATGCCGATACGGGCAGCGCTACATCGGTAATGCTTGATTATAAATATGATAATGAAGAACTTGCATATCTGAACACGATGACGGAGGAAAAAGTCGAAGAAATCCTCAAAAAAATCACCGATGAAATGTCCGATGTTGACAAAATAAAGCTTTTTCACGACGAGATTGTTTACGGTTGCAGATATGAGTCCGAGGGAAGATACGCGGCAACGCCCTTCGGCGCCCTTGTTGACGGCAAGGCTCTTTGCGAAGGCTACACAAGAGCGATGGCTATTCTTTGCAACAAGGTAGGCATTGAGAATATGTTTGCGACGGGAACTCAGTATAACACCGATGAAAACGGCGTTACAACAGAGGAAGAGCATATCTGGAACATGATAAAGCTCAACGGTCTGTGGTATAACATGGATGTCACATGGGACGACCCCGCGTCGATAAAGAACGGCAGAGAGCTGGAAGACGATTATATTAGTTACAGCTATTTTCTTATTCCCAGCAACGAACTCCGACCGACGCTTTCAATAAGAACAGATTTGGTCGAACCTCCTGCGGCTTATTCAAACGACTGCAATTATTTTGTCTATTACGGATATTACGCCGAAAGTTACGAACAAGCGGTAAAAATTCTTGAAAAGGCGATAAGAGAAAGCAACAGCAAGGGAGAAAAATATGTACGAATAAAATTTGCAACGCCTGCCCTTTATAAAGAGGCGACAAACAGACTTTTCAAACAAAAAGAGATTTATACGATATGCCCCGATATTCTTCCGAAAAAAATTGAATTTTTCTGGAACGAAACGGCAAAGTGCATTCAATTTTCAATAAGATAGAAAAACTCCGTGAATTTAAGGCACGGAGTTTTTTGTTGCCAAAATCTTTTCTTTGCATAAAATAAAGTATCATTATGCGGAGGTTGAAGTATGATAAAATCAATACTTGTCGCAGGAGGGGATTTAAGACAGACCTTTCTTGCCTTATCCCTTAAAGGCGAATATAATACTTATGTTTATGGCATTGATGAAAAATATTATGCCGATACAAATACTTGCGAATGCACTGAAAAATACGACGCGGTTATACTTCCGATACCTGTTACAAACGACGGAGAAACGCTTTTTGCTCCATTTTATAAGGATAAGATAAGCCTTTCGGAGATTTCTTCAAAGATAAAAAAAGGCGGAACGGTATTCGGAGGAAAATTCGGGAAGTCGAAGGAATATTTTGAAAATCAGGGATTTGAAACTGTAGATTATCTTGAAAGAGAAGATTTTGCCGTTATGAACTCTCTCGTTACGGCGGAGGGCGCGTTACAGCTTGCTATGGAAGAAAGTCCCGAAACTATTTTCGGACAGAAGATACTTATAACGGGTTTTGGAAGAATAGCAAAGTCCCTTGCAAGAATACTTGTTGCTATGGGTGCCGATGTTACCGTATGTGCAAGAAAAAAGAGCGATATAGTATGGGCGGAAATATTCGGATGCAAAGGAGAAAGCTTTGATATTCTTGACAAAAACACCGACTTCGGAATAATTTTCAATACTGTCCCTTCGGGGATTTTTGACAGAAGGCGTATTTCTCTTATCGGCCCCGATACGCTTATTATCGACCTTGCCTCAAAGCCCGGAGGAGTGGATTTTGTCTTTGCTTCCGAGCAGGGCATAAGAACGATATGGGCGCTGTCGTTGCCGGGTAAAGTCGCCCCCGTTACATCGGGTGAGATAATTGCAAGAACGGTGAAAAATATCATTGAAGAAAGGGGAGAGGGGAATGTCTGAATTTGAGGGAATGAAAATAGGCTACGCTTTCTGCGGTTCGTTCTGTACCTTTGAAAAAAGCATCGTCGAGCTTGAAAAATTAGTCAAAGACGGCGCAATCGTGACACCTATAATGTCGTTCACGGCGTTCGATACAAATACAAGATTCGGAAAAGCGAGCGATATAAACAAAAGGATAGAGGATATATGCAAAAACAAAATAATAAGCACCATTGAGGGCGCAGAGCCTATCGGTCCTCAGAAAATGTTTGATATACTTATTGTCGCTCCCTGCACGGGAAACACTGTTGCAAAGCTTGCCGCAGGAATAATCGACACGCCCGTTACAATGGCTGTAAAATCCCATATAAGAAACGCAAAGCCCGTTGTTCTTGCAATAGCCACAAACGACGCTCTTGCAGGCTCGGCAAAAAATATCGGAATGCTTCTCAATTATCGGAATTTCTATTTTGTACCCTATGGACAGGATAATTTCAACGCCAAGCCGAATTCGCTTGTTGCGGATTTCTCGCTTCTTGGGGATACCGTTCTTCTTGCCGCGAAGGGAAAGCAGATACAGCCTCTTTTGCTTTGAATAAGTGATAAATTATCCGCAGAACGCTCAGAAAAGCGCCCTGCGGATAATTTATGTACTAAATATAAACATTTAAGGAACAATCGCCGAACTTATTTCTATTTTCTTGACTATACAATAAAAATATGATAACATTGTTCTAATGTAGTACTTTAATTGATAAAATTATATAGTTTGGAGAGATTAAAATGGCATTTCTGGACGACCTTAAAGCAATGGGCTTTGATACCGAAGACGCTCTGGCGCGGTTTATGGGCAACGAGGACCTTTACAAGCGTATGCTCAAAAAGCTGCCTGCCGCTATAAAGGATATAAATTTACCCATAGATTTTGCTGACGATAATTATGACGATATTACAAAGGGCGCGCACACAATAAAGGGCGTAACGGGCAACCTTTCGGTAACTCCGCTTTATAAGGCGTATACCGAAATCGTAAATGAACTCAGAGCGGGCAATCCCACAAAGGCAAGGGAAATACTAAAGGGCATTATTCCCGAGCAGGAGAAAATTATTTCTTACATAGAAGAAAATTTGTAATACATATTTTAAGGGAATATAAACGGGGGTATTTTTTTGGAAACGATACTCATAGTAGACGACGAACTTATCAACCGCGAACTTCTTGCGGAGATATTCAAGGATAAATATAAAACGATTATGGCGGAAAACGGCGAGGAGGCTTTATATCTTCTTGCAAGGGACAAAAGCATTACAGCTGTCCTGCTTGATATAATCATGCCCGTTATGGACGGTCTTGATGTTCTGAGAGAAATGAAAAGGAGCGGAGCGGTAAAGAGAATTCCCGTCTTTCTGATAACGGCGGAAAACAGCGGTAGCAAGCTTATGGAAGGCTATAACTTAGGCGCTGTCGATGTGGTAACAAAGCCGTTCTTTTCAAACTTTTTAAGAGCGAGAGTTGACAATGTCATAGAGCTTTATCGTCACCGTAACTCATTACAGCATATCGTTGACGAACAGGTAGAAAAGCTAAAAAGAGTAAATCAGGACACGGTCGAAATGCTTGCTACCATTGTCGAATTTCGTGACTGTGAAAGCGGCGAGCATGTAAAGCGCATAAAAGGTCTGACGGGAACATTGCTTCGCAAATTAGGCGAGCTTTATCCCGAATACGAAATGCCGAAATCGAAGATAGAAACTATAATGAACGCTTCTGTTCTGCACGATGTGGGCAAAATCGCGATACCTGACAATATCCTCAATAAGCCGGGCAAGCTTACTGCCGAGGAATTTGAAATAATGAAAACCCACGCCGCAAAGGGCGGAGAGATATTGAAGAATATCCCGTCCGTTATGGACGAGGACCTTCTGAATTACAGCTATGATATCGCCCGTCATCATCATGAAAGATGGGACGGCAACGGATACCCCGATAAGCTCAAAGGCGACGAAATATCAATCTGGGCGCAGGTTGTTTCTGTTGCGGACGCTTTTGACGCATTGACATCACAGCGAGTTTACAAGCCCGCTTTTACCACAGAACAGGCTGTAAATATGATAGTCGGCGGTGAATGCGGCGTTTATAACCCCAAGCTTATCGACGCTTTTTTGAAGTCGTTTGAGCTTTTTGAAAAGGAAAAGAAATAACCGCATTTTTAGTTTAAGGAGCCTTAGTTTATGGAGAAACACAAGAAAAGAATTCTTATTGTCGATGACTCCGATATCGACCGTGAAATACTGAAAAATATTTTGCAGGAAGATTTTAATGTGTGCGAAGCGGCAAACGGTTATGCCGCAATTGAAATTCTTGTCACAAGAAACCCCACAATAGATATGGTGCTTCTTGATATTTCAATGCCTTATATGGACGGTTTTCAGGTGCTTCGTCTGATGAAGGAAAACAACATAAACGATGTTTCGGTTATACTCATCAGCGCAGAGGCGACAAAGGACAATGTTGAAAAAGCGTCGCAGTTTGACATTACCGATTTTATCAAAAAGCCCTATGACCACGCGCGTATACTCGAAAAAGTATGCGAGGTTCTCAATGTCGAAAAATCTGACGCTGTCCCTGCTTCAAAGGATATTTCAAACGATGTTCTGAAAGCGACTAACGCGTATATAAAGAAGCTGTCTGTCGTATATTCTGCGTATATGCTCAATCACGGCAAGGATTACGACCACTATTTAAGGCTTCGCGACCTTATGGTAATCGTCCTTGACGAATACGCCTCAAAGACAAAGAACGAAGAGCTTGACTATACGAGAATAGAGCTTATCGCCGAGGCAGCGCAGTTTCACGACCTTGGCAAGATGACGGTGCCCGATGATATACTTAACCGCGCCGTTGACGGAAAGCTTGACGACCCCGATGAAGAGGAGATAAATCATAACCACACCGTTATGGGCGCAAATATCGTATGGCTCAACGAACAGCCGCTTTGCAGATATTTTGTTGAGATATGCGGCGATATGTGTATGC
>CALZLD010000026.1 GCA_945788225.1 uncultured Clostridia bacterium | reverse complement strand
ACCTCTTTGATGTAATATTATATCACATCTCGACTTAATTTGCAAATTTTTTTTGCAAGACTTTTTTTGCTCTCCGCCGAGGAGCAATTTTTTGCCTTCTTTTTTGTTGTCAAAAAAGAAGGTCGCTGTTAAAGGCTCTGAAAGAGCCGACAGCGAAACCTAAAATAAAAGCACTCTGAAAGAGTGCTTTTTTCATACTTCTTTACAACTTCGGGCTGACCTTTGTATAGGCAAGTATCGACAGAATAATGAATATCACATGGGCAATGTTGACATCCAGCTCAACTCCTGCGGTGAGCCTGAAAACATAAAGGTCGAGAGTGGAACTGGGTATTCCGAAGTTTATGCCGTAGGACAGCCACGAAAGGAAGAAAATATCCTTTGTAAAATATGCAACGGCAGAACCTATAAGTATCCCCGCTAAGAGAAAAAACAGAAATGCAAGCGTCTTTTTGGTATCCTTTGACATTTTATCTCAACTCCTTTAAAGCTTTTCTATCGCCATAAAACATTCAACAAGCTGAATGATTATATAGATTATCACCGCGTGAGAGGTGAACGCAAGCGGAAAACCTCTTTTCTTTTCAGCCTTTGTGTTTTTTGGCAGTCTTATCATCTTTGACGATAATCCGATAATGAGAAAAATAAGTCCCACAACGATGAAAAATCCGAGCCATAACACGAAGAAACCGTCAGAGAGTTCTGCGTCGTTAAGTCCGATAAGATTTATCGCCGTTACGCCTGCATTTGCAAGAAAATGCGTAAACATAGCGGGAACAATTGAATTTGACTTAACCGTCATATAAGCAAGAGCTATTCCGAATGGAGCTGTAAATATAAGCTGATAGAAATTTCCGTGCATAAGACCGAAAAGAAGTCCCGACATAATTATGCCCGTATAGACATTATATCTTGAAAAGTTTTTAAGAACAAAGCCCCTGAAAACAAGTTCCTCGATAAACGGAGCGATTAGAACAGCATAAACGCTGTCTATTATCATATAGATGAACGACGGCGGAGTATCGTCGGGACCGACAAGCATAACGCCGAAAATATTTTCAACGCCCGTTTCAAGCAGAGATGAAGCAAGTATCGCCGTCAGGTTCATTCCTATTGCAATCGCGGCGCCGATAAGAAGATATGACGCGGAAAAGCTTTTCATATTAAAAAGCGGAGCAAGCTTTATCTTTGTTGCCTTACAGCCGATAAAAACTATCAGAAGGTCAGAAATAATATAAAAAAGCACAACCGCCGTCGTCTTTATCGACATATCAATGCCATACGGAAAATCCGAAAACAATGTCATCAGCTCATAAAATCCCAGAAATAAATAAAGAAGTATTATGGGCAGAAAGGTGTTTACAATAAGCATCCACGAAGTGATGTTATAATGCTTTTTTATAAACTTTTTTTCCTCTGCACGCGGAATTACGGGTATACCGTTGGGCATAGTCTCAACGGGAGCGACAGCCTGCATATACGGAGTTTGTCCGTAGCTGTACTGCTGTTGATACTGTTGTTGCTGAGGGGGAAGCGGTTGATTATAGTTATAAGGCTGCGGTTGGGGCGGAGAAGTTTGTTGTCCGCCATAGTAACTATAAGGCTGTGGCTGGGGAGCCTGTTGCGACGGGTTATTATCGGGTGACGGATTTTGTCCGTTTATAAAATTTTCTTCCATTTTATTCTCCTATCTTCTGTCAAGCTCTTCAAGAGTGGGGAAGCGGTATTTCTGGGGTTCGGGCTTTGGGTTTTCCCTCTTTTTAACGGGGGGAGGAGCCTGCATTGCGGTGCTGTCCGACTTTATTACCTTTACGGCGGGACGGGACTTTACTTCAACGCACATTCTCTCTGAATATTCAAGAAAGGCTTCAAGGTCCTCTACAGTCGCCGCCTCGGTCCTTACATTCTCGCGCATATTTTCAAGATACTGCGACCATTCCTTGAACTCATTCTCTTTAAAGTCCTCGCCGACCTTATTTGAAAGTGCGGCATAAAGTATCTGACAACGCTTTTCGATGTCGTTTGTTATCGGTTCTTCCTCAACGGGCTTGCTGTCCTCATACATCTCACGGCAGGTCTTGCCCGATGAGCTTACTCTGTTGCAGAGTCTGCCCTTATAGTTCATATCATAGAAGAAATACTTTCCGCATTTTGCGCATTTCTGCAATATGATATTGTTTTCAAGCATTTTATCAAATTCAAGGTCAATAATAGCCTTAAAGCTGTCGGGAAGATAATATTCGCCGTCAAGAGCAGAGAATGTTTCCTCCGACGCTTCAAGCTCCATACCGTCAGGTCTTGCCATTCCGCGAAGATATGTGAAAGCGTCAAGACTTATCTGGTCTCTTATCTGGTCACGGCTTATAGGCGGATTGTAAACGGGGTCCTTTATCTCGTCAATGATGGGGTTTATCTTTTTGAGAATAAGCTTTGATACCTTGCTCACCATAAAGGCTGAATTCGGCATAAGGGAAGCATTGTATCTCTTTACGGCAGGCAGTTCCGACGACGGAAAGCCGAGTTCCTTTGCCATAACCGAGAACGAAAGGTCAAAATACCCCTTTCTTGTGAGGTACATATTCTTTGTCACGGGTTCGCCCTCAAAGATATAATCAAGCTTTGCCCTTGCGTATTCCTGGATACGCATAAGGTTTGCCCACTGATTTATCGCTCTGCCCGTTTTATATTCCGATATTCTGACAAATATCGCCTTTTCGTAAGAATTTTTAGGAGAAATGCACCTTGCCCACAATTCTTCAAGCCCTATGTTTTCGCTGTGACAGATATATTCGATAAGGCAGTCGAGAACGATATGCTCAAAGTCGGAATTTATCTGCGCTTCATAATAGGGGTGACATTTTGTGATAAGGTTTTTAACAACCCTGAACTGCTTCGAGGAATATCCGCCCAGTTTGCGCGACGATTTTCCCAGGTCAATGCACTGCTCCCAGAAATATGTGAAGTCGTATTCGACAAAGTGAAGAAGCGTTCTTGCAAGCTCAAGCTTATAGAAATTGTTGTTCGATTTTGTGACGAAAACAATGCTGTCCAAAAAAACTCCTCCTTTTTGTCCTATTTAATCTTTTCCGCCGCGCCTTCCGCTATGACATTCCTCAGCTCTTCCTCAACGCAGGAATGGAACATCGCAAAAAGTATGTCGGTAAAGCCTAAAAGAAACATATTTTTGTTGGTTATCGATGAAAGTTCGGGGACATGGGTGTAGATATAGGTCTTATACCAGTCCGATGAATACGGGGGGATTGACTTTCCCTTTTTTACAAGCTGTTTTATGTCGGCATAGCTTTCTGTTATCACATTGTCAACATTTTCCGCTCCCTTTCGCATAACGGCGTCATAAACGGACAAAAGCTGTTCATCGGATATTGTCTTGTCGCCGACCTTGAACTGCTTTAATACGGGGAGCCTTACTGCAAAGCTGTAAATGGTGAGGGGAAGGATTTGTTTGTAAGCCTCCGAGCTCATCTCACGGCAGGTCTCGGAATTTATGCGAAGTCCAAGACTTTCAAGACAATCTGGGTCGGTGACATTATTGAGAACGACCTTTAAAGCGTCCTTAATGCCCACATTGTAAAAGTCCTCCTCGGCGATGGAATAGATATACTTTACGGCGTTATAAAGAGCCGTTGCGCTTTCAACGGTAATATCCGAAAGCCTTGTGATAACGGTGCGCTCGCTTGTAAATTCCATTCTTTTATCCCCTCTTTAAGCTTTTCTTCTGTCAAGAAATTTTTTCAGCGTCTTTAAGACCGCTCCGAAGTTTGCAACGGTGATATAGACCGTTCCCGCTATGAGATAATCTACCCAGCCCACAGGCATAAATATCACGACAATGCACATAAGCATAAGCACGCAGAAATTGAGCGCCGCCTTGACCATATCCACATCAAAGGGTATCTGCTTGCGGCAATCCACAAGCCTTATCAGATAGCAGACAAGATAACTGCAAAGGGTTGCAACTCCTGCGCCCTGAATACCTAATCTTTTTATAAGAACAATATTGAGGACTATGTTCACCGTTGCCGAAACTGCGCTTGTCACAAAGGAATTCTTTGTCTTTTTGGTGACATTGTAAACGCTTGACAAAAACTGCGAAAAGCACATCATAAGCACCGCCACGACAAGCAGCGGAGTGTATCTGAACGCGGTGCGGTACAACGGGTCGTGGTCGTAATTAAGAAAGAGCGCCGAAAGCGGAATAACTAACGCTATAAGCCAAGCCGCCGCCATATAAAGCACCGATTGATAAGCTTTATATACCTTCGTGTAGAATTCCGATAAATCGTCCGACTTGCTTTCCATTATAGCGGACATATTCCACGCCTGATAGAATATGGTTGAAATCATCGCGATAAGGTTTGGTATCTTTGAAGCGGCGGAGTAAAGTCCCGTTGCCGCCTCGCCCGTAACTTCATAGGGGTAGTCCATATATCTTAAAAAGATACGGTCCGAAAAGCCCGTTATCAGCCACATAAGTGCAGTCGGAATAAGCGGAAAGGAATATCGGAGCATCTTTTTTATCATCTCTTTGTCTATTTCCTTGAAGGAGAAATAGTTCCAGAGCTTTGCAATAAGTGTGAGCATTATTCCTGATGAAAGGTCCGAAAGAATAACAGAAATCAGAAATCCCTTTACTCCCATTTCAAGCCCCGCTATGAAAATAAGGTTGAAGATAAGAAGCATTAAAGTGGTGAAGATACCGTCCGCCGCAAAAAGCTTGACATACCCTTTCGCCCTGACAAAATTTGAACATAACGAGCGGAAGCAGGAACAGAAGATATAAAGATAAAGCAGAAAACCGTAGCCATCAAGATATGAAACAAGGTTGAAAAGGGGAGATAACAGCGCAAGTATCGTCAGCCCTATCATAATCATTATTGCCGCCGATGTGAAAATCTTCTTCTTGCTGTATTCCTTGCGCAGTCCGTATCTTACAACTGCGTCGGTCATTGAAAAGGTAACAACGGGTATAAGAAAATTAGCCGTTGTTTCGATAAGCTCCTTTATGCCGAAGCCTGCCGAGTCGATATATGTGGTGTAAAGTCTTACAAGAAAAAAGCTGAGTATTTTTGCTCCGAATGAGCCTATCGCGAATATTATTGTATTTGACGCAAGTTTTTTGTATTTGTCCATCGCCTTGCCCCCAAAACCGAATTTTTGCATATATACAATTAGTATATCACAAATCCTAAAAAATAGCAATAGTGTTTGACGCGCGAAACCGTGTGCGCGCAAAAGGGCAAAATAAAAGCACTCGAGAGAGTGCTTGAAAACAGCGTGTCCGCACAGGGCAAAAAATGCCGCCTTAAAAGGCGGCATTCGTTTTATTTATTTTTCTTCATCTTCTTCACTTTCGGGGACTTTTGTAACGGGAGCAAAACCGTCGTTTATCATATCCACCATTATCGAGGCGATAGCAGGGTCAAACTGCGTTCCCGCACAGCGTTTAAGCTCCGACAGAATATAATCGGGGTCAAGGTCGGGGCGATAACAGCGCGAGCTTGCCATAGCGTCATACGAATCGGCAACGCAGATAATTCTTGCAAACAAGGGTATCTCTTCTCCCTTTCTGCCCTCGTTGTAGCCCGTTCCGTCATATCTTTCGTGATGATATCTTGCGCCCTCGCATATTCCTTCAACCGATGTGAAGTCCTTTAAGATGTCTCCTCCGACTGTGGGGTGCGTCTGGATAATATTGCGTTCTTCGTCGTTCAATTTGCCCTTTTTCTGCAAAATAGCGTCGGGAATGGCAATTTTGCCTATATCGTGCAGAAATGCGGTGTAATAAACGCGCTCGCGTTCATCGTCCGAAAGTTCCATTCTTCTTGCTATTTCACGGGAATAATAGGCGACGCGCTCCGAATGTCCGCAGGTGTACTGGTCCTTTGCGTCGATGATGTTTGCAAAGGTTTTCAGTGATTGTTCGATGATATTTTTATACTCGTTGCTCTTTTTGCGGAGCCTCTTTATGCGGTAATCGAAAATAAGTACGATTATTGTCGATACGACAGTTACCGCCGTGAACACCTGGATTATCCAGAAAACAGGCGACTCGGTCATACTCGACTTAGGCGTCATATAAAGCTCGATATCAGTAGCTTTGTATTGAAACGGGGTATAAAGCACCATTCCGAAAGGTCTTACCGTATTATTAAGCACATCGGCGTTATAATCGTCGCACCTGACGATTATCTGACCTTCCTTTTCTTCATATCTGCCGTCCCAGCTGCTGTCTATGTAGCTACCCTTCGGAACTCCGTTTATAACAACGCGCCATTCCGTATAGTCGATATCGGAATTGTTGAAGATTTTTCCGTCATACTGTCCGCCGACGGTTATCTTGTCCTCTCCTGCCCAGCCTTTTGATTTTTCTATCGTTACATAGATATCCTCTTTTTCAAGGTCTGTCGTTTTGTCCTGAGCAAATAATGTTTCGCCCGAATTGTAGGTCTCAAAAAGATAGGCATATCCGCAACCGATAATTATGATAGCAACGGCGAGGAATATATATAACTTTCTCACTTTTATATCTATCACTCCGAGTTGATATTTTCGTACACAGATATATTTTACCAAATTATTTATGAAATTTCAATAGTTTTTTCACAAAATATTAAATATTTTCATAACTTTAAAATCTTTTCGCAAAATTTCTCTATTTTCGACAACAAGCGCCTCAATATTTTCCGTTAATTTACAGAAAATGGAAAGTTCCCCGTGGAACATTTTATAATTTGTCATAAAAGAGCGCAATTTTTGTGTAGCAAAGAGGAATATTCTGTGATACGATTTAATCAGTAAGAACGGGGGTGTTTTGCAATGACAATATTCAACAAAGGTGAAAAGCTTTTGCATAAGGTGACGGAGCTTCCGACTGAGCGGATAATCCCCAATCCGCACCAGCCGAGAATGACCTTCGACGATGAGGAGCTTGCTCTTTTAGCCGAAAGCATAAAGCAGAACGGAATTATCCAGCCCATAACGGTGAGAAAAACAGGCTGTTCGTATGAGCTTGTTTCGGGCGAGAGAAGACTCCGCGCGGCTAAACTCATCGGGCTTAAAAAAATCCCTGCAATAATAATTGACATTACCGAGCGGAACTCCGCCGTTCTTGCACTTGTTGAGAACATTCAGCGACAGAATTTATCATATTTTGAAGAGGCTTTTGCCATTGAAAAGCTGATTGACTTTTATGGAATGACGCAGGAGGACGCGGCGATAAGGCTTGGCAAAAAGCAATCGACAATATCGAACAAATTAAGGCTTTTAAAGCTATCTGAAAACGAAATGAGGATAATCACTGAAAACCACCTCACCGAGCGTCACGCAAGAGCGCTTCTTCGCATAAACGACGAAAAAAAGCGTATGGAGATACTCGAAAAGGTTGTAAGTGGCGGACTGAATGTGGGCAAAACCGAGGCTCTTATCGAAAAAACGCTTGAAAACGAAAAGGAAAGAGAGGACTTAAAAAGAAGAAGCGTAGTTTTCGGCGGAGATGTCAAGCTGTTTTTAAATACTATCAACCGTGCGATAGAAACTATGCAGGCGGCGGGGATAAACGCCGAAATGGAGCGTAAAAAGGGAGAAAAATTCATAGAATACAAAATTGTCATACCCTATGCAGAAAAAGGGCGATAGGACAATATACACAATAAGCCGCATTATTTTATGCGGCTTTTTTTCTTGCAAAAAATTTATAATGTGGTATAATTAGTTGGTAAAGACAGTTTTTTGACAGATAATCCGAAAAGGAGCATTTTTATGGGAAAGATAATTGCCGTTGCAAATCAGAAGGGCGGAGTGGGCAAATCCACGACGGTTGTAAACCTTGCGGCATACCTGGGAAGTTGCGGAAAAAAGGTACTCTGCGTTGATATGGACGCTCAGGGAAACACCACAAGCGGCTTCGGAATAAAGAAAAAATCCGCGGCGCACACTACATACGATATACTTATGGGTTCCTGCCGAATTGAAGAGGCAATTATTGAGACCGAGTTCAAGGGCGTTTCGCTCACTGCGGCAACATCGGACCTTGCAGGAGCTATTATAAGGCTTGTTGAGATTGACAACAGAATGAACCGCCTTAAAATGCAGCTTTTAACGGTAAAGCAGAAATACGACTTCATTCTCATTGACTGTCCGCCCGAGCTTGGACTTTTAACCCTCAACGGACTTTGCGCTTCGGACACGGTTATTATCCCGTTGCAGTGCGAGTTCTATTCCCTTGAAGGTCTTGCTCAGCTTGTTGAGACAATAAGGCTTGTCAAGCAGAAGTACAACCCGACTATCGACATCGAGGGCATACTTTTCACAATGTACGACGGCAGACTAAACCTCACAAATCAGGTCGTCAACGAAGTCAAAAAGCACTTTCCCAAAAAAGTATATAAGACAGTTATTCCGAGAAATGTCAGACTGTCGGAGGCTCCCTCATTCGGAAAGCCCGTTATGTACTTCGATAAATCCTCAAAGGGCGCACAGAGCTATGAGGAGCTTGGAATTGAATTTTTGAAAAATCAGAAGAAAAAATAATATATAGGAGAGAAAGCTATGGCGAAAAAATCGGGGCTTGGCGATTTTGGCGGACTTGAAGCGCTTTTTGACGATAACTCCACCGATATTCAGGTCAAAAAGCAGATAAGACTTTCTGACATCGAGCCTAACAAAAATCAGCCGAGAAAAGAATTTGACGAAGACACCATAAGAGAGCTTGCCGACTCGATAAATGAGCACGGGCTGTTGCAACCCATACTTGTCCGTCCCCTTGACAACGGAATGTATCAGATTGTTGCGGGCGAGCGCAGATGGCGCGCGTGCAGGATGCTCGGCTGGAACGACAGGGAAGTTCCCGTTATTATAAAAGAGCTTGACGACGAAGAAACCGCAAAGATTGCTCTTGTCGAGAATGTTCTGAGAGAAGATTTGAACCCTATCGACGAGGCAAAGGCTTACTCAGAGCTTATCGAAAAATATTCGATGAAGCAGGAGGAAGTTGCAAAGCTTGTGGGAAAAGCGAGAACTTCCGTTACAAACTCGTTGAGAATACTTAAACTTCCCGAAAATGTCATTACGATGGTGCGTGACGGCGAGCTTTCGGCGGGAGCTGCAAAGGCACTTCTTCCACTTGAAGATGAAAATGTCATCACCGAGCTTGCGATGAAGTCCAAGAACGGAGAATTGACGGTAAGACAGCTTGAAAAGACCGTTGCAAAGCTTACCTCGGCGGAGACGAAAAAGAACGAAACCGAGAAAAAGTCCCCCAACAAGACATATTATAAAGAAATGGAAATCGCGCTTGCAGAAAGGCTCTCACGAAAGGTAAAGGTTACCTGGGGCAAGGGCAAGGGCAGGCTGACAATAGATTTTCACGACAAGGACGATTTGAAGGCTCTTGCCGAACTGCTCACAAACGAAGAATAAACAATTTTTATAAAAGAGGTTGAAAATTATGCTCGATATCAAAAGAATAAGAGAAAATCCCGAAGAAGTAAAAGCTAAGCTTAAAACAAGAAACGCCGACTATGACGCTTATGTCGATGAAATCATCGCCATTGACGCCGAGAGAAGAAAAATCTCAACAGATGTTGACAGCTTAAAGGCTCAGCAGAACAAGGTCTCAAAGCAGATACCTATGATGAAGAAGAACGGCGAGGACACTACCGCCGTTATGGCTGAGATGAAAGAGCTCTCAGAAAAAATCAAGGCGGACGATGTTAAGGTTTCAGAGCTTGAAGAAAAGCAGAAGATGCTCCTCCTTTCAATACCCAATATCCCCTCGGACACAACACCTATCGGCAAGGACGACAGCGAAAATGTCGAAATAAGAAGATGGGGCGAGCCCACAAAGTTCGATTTTGAACCCAAGGCTCACTGGGATATAGGCAAGGACCTTGACATCTTGGACCCCGAAACAGCTTCAAAGGTAACGGGCGCAAGATTTCACTTCTACAAAAAGCTTGGCGCAAAGCTTGAAAGAGCTATCATCAGCTATTTCCTCGATACTCATACAGAGAACGGATACACCGAAATTCTTCCGCCCTATATGGTAAACCGCGCGTCGATGACAGGTACGGGACAGCTTCCCAAGTTCGAGCAGGACGCTTACAAGCTTGTCAACGCAGAGGATAACAAGGACACCGACTATTTCCTCATTCCCACAGCCGAAGTTCCCGTTACAAACTATCATCGTGACGATATTCTTTCGGCAGAACAGCTTCCTATCAAATACTGCGCATACTCGGCTTGTTTCCGTGCAGAAGCAGGCTCGGCAGGTCGTGACACAAGAGGACTTATCCGTCAGCACCAGTTCAACAAGGTTGAGCTTGTAAAGTTCACAACCCCCGAAAGCTCCTGGGACGAGCTTGAAAGCCTCACAAAAGACGCTGAAAGAGTATTGCAGGGCTTAGGACTTCCTTACAGAGTAGTTGCTCTTTCAACGGGCGACATCGGATTTTCTTCAGCAAAGACATACGATATAGAAGTCTGGATGCCGTCATATAACAGATATGTCGAGATTTCAAGCTGTTCAAACTTTGTCGATTATCAGGCAAGAAGAGCTAATATCAAGTACCGTCCCGCTCCGGGAGAAAAGCCTCAGCTTGTCCACACACTCAACGGCTCGGGCGTTGCTGTGGGAAGAACTGTTGCCGCTATTCTTGAAAACTATCAGCAGGCTGACGGCTCGGTTATTATCCCCGAGGCTCTGAGAAGATTTATGGGCGTTGATAAGATTGAAAAGTAATATGGAAAAAAACCTTTCAAGAAGGGTTTTCACACAGCACTCGGAGCTCCCCTTTCCCGACGCAGACTATAAAAACAGAATAAAGTTATCGTCGCTTTTCCGCATATTTTCGGATATTGCAGGCGACGATTACATAGACCGCGGTCTTGACTATGATTTTTTACAGCAGAACGACTATGTCTTTTTAATGTCAAGGCTTGCTCTTAAAATACATTCCTATCCGAAGTCAAAGCAGAAGCTGACGGTTTCTACCTGGGAATGTATGCAAAAGGGAGCAATGTTCATAAGAGCAAATGAAATGACGGACGAGGACGGAAATGTTCTTGTCGAGGGCGAGGCAGGCTGGATATGCGTCAGCATAAAGGAGCATAAAATATATCGCCCGTCGGATTTCAGATGGCTTTGTGAGCAGGTTACCGATAAGCCGACAAATATCCATATAGGCAGAATACCTCATTGTGATGAAGTTCTTTCGGGGGAATATACCCCGAAGTTTACCGACATTGATATGAACGGTCATGTCTATAACGGAATTTACGGCGATATTATCCAGAACAGCCTTTCAAAAGAGGAGTTTGAGCGCGGATTTTCGGAAGTGCGGATAAACTACCTCAACGAGATGACGCTGGGCGAAAAGGTTTCTGTCTTTAAGAACACCGACGGCGATAATGTCATAATAAGGGGCAAAGATAAAGATACGGTTTGTTTTGAATTTCAAGGGACTTTTTTATAAAGTCCCTTTTTATTTTGGTGTCGTCGTCGGATATCGTGGGCACACGGTTTTCAAGCACTCTGAAAGAGTGCTTTTAATTTCACCCTGCGTGCGCGCTACATCAACAAATACCCCAGCGCAAGCAAAATCTTCATATCCGCGCCGTTGCGGGCAAGAATTATCAGAATAAAAATAATCAGCGCCTTTTCCTCGTCGATTTTAATATCGGGTATAAGCCCCGACAGAAAACTTCCGTTGCCCTGAGCGTTTTTTGGGCAAAAATTATTCTGCGGAGGAGGTGGCGGTGGAGGCGGCTCTTTTTTCGGAGGAGGGGGAGGAGGAGGTTCGGGGCGGTACTGCTCCCTGCCGTTGCCGCTTATGAAATTCTGAGACCTTGCCTGCATTTCGCGCACTCTTTTGACTGCGTCCTGCTGCATCGCCTGCATTTCAGCGCGGGAGTAGTTCCTTGCCGCCATTTTTGTCCCCCCTTAACCGTCAGAGTATACTGTCAAGATTATCGAGAAGCCCCGAATTTTTTGCCGCCGTAACAATAGCTATTACTTTCAGAAGCTTTGCCGCCTTGTCGGCTTTTTTCTGTCTTTCGGGCGAAAGATGGGGCTTCAACGCAATAAGCAGCGCCGTATCCTTATCGCTTTCGCTCGCCTCTTTTGCTATAGACTGCAACATCATCAGCTTTGAAATATCGGGAAATCCTTGCATATTTTCCGCACCTTGCGGCTGTTCGGCGACAGTGGGGGAATTTTCTTCCGGCGGCGACATTCCGAGCATTTCTGCAAGCTGTTTTATCTGCTCCATACTCTCCTTGTCGGACAAAATCTCATTGATTTTGCTCATCATATCGTCCAAAGCAATCTCTCCCAAAAACTATTTTCCCGAAAGCTTTTTATAAAGCGCCTGAGCCTGCGGAGTGGACATCATCTGCTCCACAAGCTTGGGGTTCTGCAATGCCGCGTTGAACTTTGCCGAATCGGCAGGCGACATATTTTTAAGAGCATTGTCGAATTTTCCCTCTTTTAGTTCCTTTTTAAGCTGTTCAGCAGGCATACCCAGCTTTTTGCTTACTGCGCCTAAAAGAGCGTCCATATTAGAGTTACCGTTCATAATAAATCCTCCTTGAAGTTCAGTTGATTATATGCTATATTTTAACTGTATATTACAATATATTTCTTTCGGAGGATTATGTGCTTTGAGAATAATTGTCTTTTCTGATACACACGGCAAAACGGGCGCACTTTTTGATGTTGTCGAAATGCACCTTAAATCTGCCGATATGTTTATTCATTTGGGCGACGGCGAGCAGGAAGCGGATATGTTGAAATCCGTTTACCCTTATATCGACCTGCGCTATCTGCGGGGAAACTGCGATTATAACTCCGCCGCGCCCGACATTCTGACTATTGAGGCGGACTTCGGCGTGAAAATAGTCGCAACCCACGGTCACACCTTAGGGGTAAAGTACGGCCTTGAAATGCTTATCGACAAAGCCGAGCAAAAAGGGGCGAAAATCGCCCTTTACGGTCATACTCATCAGCGTTACAGCTCCTATGAAAACGGTCTTTATATTATGAACCCCGGAAGTCTTTCTCAGCCGAGAGACTTTTATCCTGCAAGCTACGGAATAATCGATATAACCGCAAAGGGAATTGTAACAAATATTGCCGAATACAACGGCTGATATGGTTAATATAGACATTAAATTTGAGATAATTTTGTGATAAATATTAGTGCTTTTTACACAAAAATATCTTGACCGTATGGGGAATATATTGTATAATGTATCTGTATAGTTCTGCGCAAGAATAGTGGAACAATGCAGAAAAAATCTTATAGAAAACGAGGTACATCAAATGAAGTTCGGATTTTTTGACGACGCAAAAAAAGAATATGTCATTACTTCTCCGAGAACCCCTTATCCCTGGATAAACTATCTTGGAACGCAGAGCTTTTTCTCGCTTATTTCAAACACGGCAGGCGGTTACTGCTTTTATAAGGACGCAAGGCTCCGCAGAATAACAAGATACCGCTACAACAATGTCCCCATTGATATGGGCGGAAGATACTTCTACATAAACGATAACGGCACAATATGGAACCCCGGCTGGTCGCCCGTAAAGACAGAGCTTGACGCTTATGAATGCCGTCACGGTATGGGTTACACCGTTATCACAGGTAAGAAGAACGACATCAAGGCTGAGGTTACATTCTTCGTTCCTCAGAATTATGACGGAGAAGTTCAGCAGGTAGTTCTCACAAACGAGGGCAAGGCTGACAAGACAATCAAGCTCTTCTCATTCGCTGAATGGTGCTTGTGGGACGCTCAGGACGACTGCACAAACTTCCAGAGAAACTTCTCGACAGGTCGCGTTGAGATTGAGGGCTCGGCTATCTATCATAAGACCGAATACCGCGACAGAAGAAATCACTATGCATTCTACACTGTAAACGACACTATCGACGGCTACGACACAGACCGCGACTCGTTCATCGGACTTTACAACGGCTTTGACAAGCCCCAGGCTGTCGTTGACGGCAAGGCTACAAACTCAGTTGCTGACGGTTGGTCGCCCATCGCCTCGCACTACAAGGAAATCACCCTTAAAGCAGGCGAAAGCAAGACGCTCGTTTATATCTTAGGCTATGTTGAAAATCCGTTTGATAAGAAGTTTGAGGCTGACGGTCAGACAATCAACAAAGAAAAAGCCTATGAAATGATTGAAAAATACAACACTCCCGAAAAGGTTCAGGCAGGTCTTAAAGAGCTTGCTGAGGCGTGGGAAAAGCTCCTCGGCATCTTCAATGTCGACACACCCGATGACAAGGTCAACAGAATGGTCAACATCTGGAACCAGTATCAGTGTATGGTAACATTCAACCTCTCGCGTTCCGCTTCATACTTTGAATCGGGCATCGGTCGTGGAATGGGCTTCAGAGACTCCAACCAGGATATTTTAGGCTTTGTTCATCAGATTCCCGACAGAGCAAGAGAAAGACTTATCGACCTTGCTTCAACTCAGCTCCCCGACGGCGGTTGCTACCATCAGTATCAGCCCCTTACAAAGAAGGGTAACTCGGATATAGGCGGAGATTTCTCGGACGACCCACTGTGGATGATTCTTTCAGTAGGCTCATACATCAAGGAAACAGGCGACTGGTCTATCCTTGACGAAATGGTACCCTATGACAACGACGAGTCCCTTGCAAAGCCTATGCTCGACCACCTCACCGTTTCATTCTATCACATTGTCAACAACCTCGGTCCTCACGGACTTCCTCTTGCAATGCGTGCCGACTGGAACGACTGCATCAACCTCTCCTGCTTCTCCGACAAGCCCGGCGAGTCTTTCCAGACATACACATCGCCTATGTTTGAAAAAGAGGGCGGATACTCAAAGGTTGCAGAATCAGTTATGGTTGCAACACTCTTTACCTACGCAGGACCTTCTTATGTAGGAATTCTCCGTCACCTTGGCAAGAACGACGAGGCTGACAAGGCTCAGGCTGAAATCGACAAGATGAAGAAGAATGTTATGGACTCTGCATTCGACGGCGACTGGTTCATCAGAGCTTATGACGCAAACGGCGAAAAGATGGGCTCAAAGGAATGTGAAGAAGGAAAGATATTCATCGAACCTCAGGGCTTTGCGGTTATGTCCGAAATAGGCAAGGATGTGGGAGCAGACATCAAGACTCTCGACTCTATCGACAAGTACCTCAACACAAAGTACGGTCTTGTTCTTAACAACCCTGCATTCACAAAGTACTATGTTCAGTACGGTGAAATCTCAACATATCCCGGCGGATACAAGGAGAACGCAGGTATCTTCACACACAACAACGCTTGGATAATCTGCGCAGAAGCTTATGCAGGCAGAGGCGACAAGGCGTTTGAATACTACTCAAAGATTGCTCCCGCGTTCAACGAGGACATCTCGGACCTTCACAAGACCGAACCCTATGTTTACGGTCAGATGGTTGCAGGTAAGGACGCAAGCAGATTCGGCGAGGGCAAGAACTCCTGGCTTACAGGTACAGCAGCTTGGAATATGGTTGCTATTTCACAGTACATCCTCGGCGTTCAGCCCGACTTTGACGGACTGAAGGTTGACCCCTCAATTCCTCACGAGTGGGACGGCTTTACTGCTACAAGAAAGTATCGCGGAGCTGAATACTCGATTACTGTCAAGAACCCCGACCATGTTTGCAAGGGTGTAAAGAGCCTTACTGTTGACGGCAAGGCTGTTGACGGAGTTGTTCTTCCCGTATTCGACAGCGGAGTTCACACTGTTGAAGTGGTAATGGGATAGCGTGTGCCAATATAGGCAATTCGTAATAAAAGGGTATCGGAATTTTCCGATACCCTTTTTAATTTGGTTTCGCTGTCGGC
>CALZLD010000025.1 GCA_945788225.1 uncultured Clostridia bacterium | reverse complement strand
TCGTCAAAGGTAACTTTTATATCTATATCGTTTGCGGATATTCCGTCAGCGCCTGCGTCTATAAAAACGCTTCCGTCTTTATCGAGAATAAGCGACGACGAAAACGAAAGAGCGCCGTTTTCAAGCACTACGGAGCCGACGCCCTGCGCGCTTCCGTTTGGTTTGGTAAATCCCATTGCCGTGACATTTTCAAATCCGCGCATAACCTTTACGAAATGGTCGGCGGCGCTTGCGCTGTCAGAATTGACAAGAATAACTATCGGTTTTCCCGACCACTTGTTTTCTCCTTTATACATATTGTCAATATCGGGGATAAAGCTTCCGTTTTCGTCAACGGCATAGCACTTTTTCTTTTCGTCCCATTTTCCGTCGGTACAGTAATAATGCTCTCCCTCGGGAGCAAAAATTTCCGCCAGGGTACGCACCATAATCCCAGAACCGCCTCCGTTTCCACGCAGGTCGATAATCAGATTTTCAAAGCCGCGCCCGTTATATTCGATAAGCTTGTTTTCAATGGCGTTTTTCATCTCCGTATAGTCCTCGTTTTCTGCGGAGCGTCCGTCATAAGCCATCATTTTTATGCGCAGGCAGACGGTTTTTTCGTCAATCTCCGTCCAGGTCATATGCCCTGCGTCAAGTCCCTGATTAATGGTTTCAAGTGTTTTTTCTAATCTTGCGGAGTAGTTTCCGAGCTTCTGAAGCACAGCGGTCTTTTCGGCGCCGCTGTCGTCGATAAAGCGTACAGTAACGCTGTCGCCGCCGACTCCTGCCGCACAGACGGCGCGGTAAAAATCTCTGTTTTCGTTGTCGGCAAACTGCGACGCGTTGAAAATACGCGAGCTTTCAGCAAGAGCTTCCGGCTTTTCGCCGTCCCACGATATAATTATCGTGCCGTTATGTATTCCTTTATCAAAAAGGGTTTCATCAACATTCACCGCCGCTGTTCTGCCGTCTGAAAGCGTCATCATTGATAAGCCGTAGTCGTTGCCTGCAAGAGCGTCTCTTGCTTTGTCAAACAGGCTGTCATCATTGCTCATATATCCGACATGACCATCCTTGAACTCTGCACAGAACTCCATCCAGACTATTTGATTTAAAACAGCGTCGTTTTCGGCGGTAGCTTGTTTGAACCTAGGAAGATATTCGTCATATAATCCGCCCCAGTCTATTCCTTTGTGCTCTGAGAGAATATAGTGCTCTCTCATTATCCTAAAGCCCTTTTCAAAATCCTTTGCATAATCTGCCGCGCGGTAGCCCTTTGCGGTTGTGCATAAAGGCACGCAAACGATAACTCCGAGAGCCGCAACAGCGCTTGCAAGCTTACGCAGTTTGGTATTTTCAGAGAAAAATCCCGTCAGCATCAGCGCCGAACCGATATACGCGCCGAGCATATATTTCTCAAAGCCGTCCATAGCAAGCATTATAAGGCAGAATATCAACGGAACAGCGTAGCATATCCTCCATTTCGGCGAGATGTTTTTCACTGCGATTTTTGCTATGACAAACAGACCGACTGACATCACAAGCTCTGCAACAAGGAGAATAATATCGTTTCGTATCATTGTTTTTCCTCCTTAATTCATATCGTCATTTCTGAAAAAGAAATATCCCATATAAATACTTACTGCGGACGCTATCACCGAGAATACAATCACGGGAACAATCGTTTCGGCTTGAAGCGAGGTACTGTAAGAAAAATGAACAGTCGAATCAAGACCGTATGTTACCCATATATTACTTTCATAAAGTGTCGGTATAGTCGTTATGCCGAGCCACGGACTGCCGCCTGTTACCGAAAGATTTAATCCGACAACATATATTGCAAAGCCTGTTATCATAACTCCGACCGTATTCTTCATAAGAAAAGAAATAAATACAGCTTCACAGCACAGGCGGAAGAGAGGAAAAATAAGAAGCAGACGGCGCAGAATTATCTGCCCCACGGGAATATCGCTACCCCAGCCGAGCATAACCGTCGCTGTTATATCGGGGATGATAAAAAGCATAAGAGCTCCGAGCGTTCCTATTACAAGGCAGGGGATTGCTCTGCCGAAGTATACTTCAACACGGGTGTGTCCGCCCATAAGCTCATAGTATGATGTTTTGTCCGAAAAATCGCTGAGGCATATCTGCGCTGTCAGCGTGAAGATATAAACTACCGCAATTATAACATAGGTGGTATCGGGCATTGCGGCAAAAATTCCTGCATTGGTAACAAGCTCTTTCATACTCCCGACAATAAAATAGGTCGCTATTATCTGAAGCAGAGCTATTCCTGAAAAAACGAAATGGGATATACTGTATCTCGGCAGCATATAAAGCTGTTCTTTTATTATATTTTTCATATCCGCTCCTTATTTCATATCGGTTTTTTTGAAAAGAACACCGCCGATTAGCAAAGATATCCCTCCCATAAGTGCAGACGCCGCAACAGTTCCTGCTATTACCGAGGGTTCAAGCGATGAATTATAAATCATCACATCTTCACCGTTGACATATCCGTAGCTGTAATCAGAAAAGCTAGACAGCACCATAAGATTTGATACCCCTAACTGCCAGGTCATTTCTTTATCGGCAACCGTTTCGATAACCATAGTCAGTATCACGATTATTCCGATAAACACAAACCCGAGAATTGTACTCAATCCGCCGTTTCTTATAATGAATGTCAGCAGTGCAAGCTCGCATATAACGCGCAAAATCGGAAGAACAGCCAACAGATAGCGAATTATTACCCACGATAAATCCACAGAATATCCCCAGCCGTTTATTAAAGAGAAAACAGCGAGAGGTACAAACATCAGCACAATGCAGGGAACACCTGCCCAGATAAAGCTTGTGATTATTCTTCCAAAAAAGACAGACAGTCTGCTATGCCCCGCAAGAAGCTCATAGTTTATAGTTTTGTCGGATTGGTCCCATCCGCACACTCTTGTTGTTATGATAAGAACAATATACAGCAGAATGGTTTTATCGGAATTTAAGGCATAAATACTGCCTGTCCACTCGTTGAACGGGATTTCGTTAAACAGAGGAGAAATAACAGACAGCGTGCCGATAATAAACAGAGCCGCAATGATGACAATATCATTTTTCGCCTGATAATTCTGCGCTCTTATTATGTTCCGCATCTGAGTCACCTACCATATTCATATAATACTGTTCAAGGTTTGCTTCGTTAACGCAGAGCGTTGTCGGTGTTACTCCGTTTTCATAAAGCGTTCTCGATATTCTTACCATATCGTCAAAACCGTCATAAAGGCGGATACTTCCGTCGCGTTCCGTTTCATACTGCGTCAGACCGAGATTTTCGCTGAGTATCTTTTCTGCAAGAGCGTTATTATCTGTTCCGATATGGTAGTATTCACGGCAGACAGCTTTAAGCTCTGAAGCGGAAAGAGTCTGCAATATCCTACCTTTATTGATGAAGATATAGTCTGTGCAGAGAAGTGAAAGTTCACTTAAAATATGTGAAGAAATTACAATAGTGATGTGTTGTTCTCGGTTCAGTTTCAGAAGCAGTTCGCGGATTTCAACGATACCTTCTGGGTCGAGACCGTTTATCGGCTCGTCGAGTATCATAATTTCGGGACTTGACAGCAGAGCTATTGCAATTCCCAGGCGCTGTCGCATACCGAGCGAATAGTGCTTGACAGGCTTTTTTCCTACATCCGGGAGCCCGACGATTTTAAGCACCTCGTCTATTCGGCTTTTGTCGGATATTCCGCGCTGAATACGCTGTTTTTCAAGATTTTCACGCGCGTTGAGATTTTCTTTTGCATAGGGAGTTTCAATCATAAAGCACATACGACCGCGCGCTTTTGCAAGCTCATTTTCGCTTGTTTTGCCAAAGAGTGTGATTTTCCCCTCTGTCGGCAATACAAGTCCGCCCAGCATTTTCATTATGGTTGTTTTTCCTGCTCCGTTAGGACCGATAAGTCCGCATATCATACCCTCTTTTATCTGAAAAGAAGCGTCCGATACGGCTTTTTTCTTCATATATTGCTTTCCAAGATGTTCTGCGTCAATCAAAATTTCCGACATTAGCTTACCTCCTTGCAAAATTTTCTGACATCTTTTTTATTATACAATATTTTACTTTATAACTCAATAAAATTCTGCATAAAAAAGGCTGTCTGAAATTTCAGACAGCCTTTCGGTAAGATTTGATAAATGCTTTATGAAAAATTTTCGTTTTGTTTTCTTTTCTTTCTTTTTTCTTTTATTCCGAGAACATCGGCGTTGAGAGGTATCTGTCGCCTGTATCGGGGAGCAGAGCCACGATAACCTTGCCCTTGTTTTCGGGGCGCTGTGCAAGCTTTGACGCCGCAAATACAGCCGCACCCGATGAAATTCCCACAAGAAGACCTTCTTTTCTTGCAAGCACTCTGCCTGTCTCAAAAGCTTCTTCGTTTTCAACTGTGATTATTTCGTCATAAATACCCGTATTGAGCGTATCGGGAACAAATCCTGCGCCGATACCCTGAATTTTGTGCGCTCCCGCAACGCCCTGAGAGAGAACGGGCGAGCCTGCAGGTTCAACCGCAACTATTTTCACATTCGGGTTCTTGCTCTTTAAATATTCGCCGACGCCTGTGAGCGTTCCGCCTGTGCCTACACCTGCAACAAAAATGTCAACCTTTCCGTCGGTATCGTCCCAGATTTCAGGTCCCGTTGTTTCACGATGTGTAGCGGGGTTTGCAGGGTTGTTGAACTGTCCGGGAATAAAGCTTCCGCTGATTTCTGCGGCAAGCTCCTCAGCCTTTGCGATAGCACCCTTCATACCCTTTGAGCCTTCTGTGAGGACAAGCTCTGCACCGTATGCTTTAAGAAGATTTCTGCGCTCGATACTCATTGTTTCGGGCATTGTGATGATTATTCTGTATCCCTTCGACGCGGCAACTGCGGCAAGACCTATACCTGTGTTTCCGCTTGTAGGTTCAATGATAACCGAGCCTTTTTTGAGAATACCCTTTGCCTCAGCGTCGTCAATCATTGCTTTTGCAATTCTGTCCTTTACGCTTCCACCCGGATTGAAATATTCAAGCTTAGCGTATATATCCGCACCGAGCGAATTTTCTTCTATGTAGTTGTTAAGCTTTAAAAGCGGGGTTTTTCCTATAAGGTCTGTGATTTTCTGTGCTGCTTTCATAATAATAGCCTTCTTTCAATAAATTTTGTTAAGTTTACACCTTCAAGATATTTTAACTTCAACATCGCATTGAAAACATCATAAATATGCTCCTTTTCGTATTTGTTCTACAATAGCCTACTATTTCTATCGGCTTTATGTATATTATAATAACACCACTTTTTTTGTTTGTCAATAGTTTTTACGAAAATTTTCAAAAAAATAGATATTGTCAGAAAAGTATATTTGTGATAAACTATATATAAATGTATATAACCGTATACAAATTTCGTATACCCTTATTTTAATCGCCTCCCTTGGCTTTTTTAAGGAGGATTTTTATGAATGTGCTTCATATGAAATATGCCGTTGAGGTAGCACGGATAGGCTCTATCAACAAAGCCTCCGAGGAGCTTTATATAGCTCAGCCGAACCTCAGCCGTTCGATAAAGGAGCTTGAATCGGACCTTGGCATAACCATTTTTAACAGAACATCAAAGGGAATGTACCTCACCCCCGAGGGCGAATCGTTTATAAAGTATGCCAAAAAAGCGCTCAATCAGATTGACGAGATTGAAAAGGTCTTCAAATCGGGCGGAGCGGTGAGAAAGCATTTTTCGATAACCGTTCCGAGAGCAAGCTATATTTCGGACGCTTTTGCAATTTTTACAAAAACCCTTGAAAACACTCCGACCGAGGTTTTCTATATGGAGGGCAACTCTTCAAAAGCGATAAACAACATTCTATCATCCGATTATAAGCTTGGCATTATACGCTATGCAGGGGACTATGACAGATACTATAAAGAATATCTTGAAGAAAAGGGACTTGCCTATGAAATTGTCGCCGAGTTTGAATATCTTCTTGTTATGAGCAAGGATAATCCTCTTGCGGATAAGGAAGACATTATGTTTGACGACCTTTCGCCGTATGTTGAAATATCCCACGGCGACCCCGACCTTCCGTCAATGCCGTTCTCAGCGGCAGTGAAAAAAGAAGAAACTCCCGAAAAGGTGTCGCGGCATATCTATCTTTTTGAAAGAGCGAGCCAGTTTGAGCTTTTAACCGAAAACCCCGAAACTTTTATGTGGGTTTCTCCCTTGCCGCAGAAACTGCTTGACAGATACGGACTTATCCAGAAAAAATGCAGTTATAACGACAAAGTCTATAAAGATGTTCTCATCAGAAAAAAGGACTATGTTTTATCCGATCTTGACAAGAATTTTATTACCGAGCTTTGTGCTTCAAGGCGAAAATGCGTGAAATAATCGTCGGTATATCATATTTTATCATACCGTTATCGCAAATTGATAATTGTATTATTTAAAATCGGTGCTAAAATAAAGGTGTAAAGATTAACAAAGCTTTGCGCCGCGGAATATTCGCTGTGGGATATTTGTATTGTGTGATTGTTACCCTCGTACCCCCTTATCGTGAACCTCTTTCCACAGCGAAATATACCGCCATACACTGCGGCGTACAACAGTTGACAGGACAGCCCCGATTTTATTCGGCGCTGTTATTTTTTTCCTTGAAATCTGATATATCAAAAGCTATAATACAGCTATATAAAATAAGCACTTAACAAATACAAAAAAGTATGTTAAAATTTTAACAGATACAAAAAAGCCCCCAAAATCACAATCACAATACAGGAGGAATTACCAATGAAGACAAAACATTATGAAATTGTCGACAGCGTTGAAAAGCTTGAGGCAGCCATCGCCAGGGTAAGAGAAGCGCAGAAGAAATTCGCGACTTACACTCAGGAGCAGGTTGACAAGATTTTTCTTGCGGCGGCAACAGCAGCAAACAAGCAGCGTATCGCTCTTGCAAAGCAGGCGGTTGAAGAGACCGGAATGGGCATAGTTGAAGATAAGGTTATCAAAAACCACTATGCCGCCGAGTACATCTACAACGCATACAAGGACACAAAGACCTGCGGCGTAATTGAAGAAGATACAGCATACGGCATCAAGAAGATAGCAGAGCCTATCGGAGTTATCGCCGCAGTTATCCCTACAACAAACCCCACATCAACAGCAATTTTCAAAACCCTTCTTGCTCTTAAAACAAGAAACGGTATTATCATAAGCCCTCACCCCAGAGCAAAGCTTTCTACAATCGAGGCGGCAAAGGTCGTTCTTGAAGCCGCAGTTGAAGCAGGCGCTCCCGAGGGCATCATCGACTGGATAGATGTTCCTTCTCTGGACCTTTCAAACCTTGTTATGAAAGAGGCTGACATCATCCTTGCAACAGGCGGTCCCGGAATGGTAAAGGCTGCTTATTCAAGCGGAAAGCCCGCTGTCGGCGTTGGCGCAGGTAACACACCCGCAATCATCGACGATACAGCAGACCTTGTTCTTGCAGTAAACTCTATCATCCATTCAAAGACATTCGACAACGGTATGATTTGTGCTTCCGAGCAGTCGGTTATCGTTCTCGAAAGCATTTATGACGCAGTTAAGAACGAATTTGCATCAAGAGGTTGCTACTTCCTTGACGCTAACGAAACAGAAAAGGTAAGAAAGACAATTATCATCAACGGCGCGCTCAACGCAAAGATAGTTGGTCAGAAGGCGCACAAAATCGCCGCTCTTGCAGGAGTTGAAGTTCCCGAAGGAACAAAAATCCTCATCGGCGAGGTTGAAAGCGTTGACCTTTCCGAAGAATTTGCTCACGAAAAGCTTTCTCCCGTTCTTGCTATGTATAAGGCAAAGACATTTGAAGACGCTCTTGACAAGGCTGAAGTTCTTGTTGCAGACGGCGGTTACGGACATACATCATCGGTTTACCTCAACGCAGTTACCGAAAAGGCTAAGCTTGACGAATTTGCAAACCGTATGAAGACCTGCCGTATCCTTGTTAACACACCCTCGTCGCAGGGCGGTATCGGAGACCTTTACAACTTCAAGCTTGCTCCCTCGCTCACACTCGGATGCGGTTCGTGGGGCGGCAACTCGGTTTCCGAAAATGTCGGCGTTAAGCACCTTATCAATATCAAAACAGTAGCTGAAAGAAGGGAAAATATGCTTTGGTTCAGAGCGCCCGAGAAGATTTACATCAAGAAGGGCTGTCTGCCCGTTGCTCTTGACGAGCTTAAAAATGTAATGGGCAAAAAGCGCGCATTCATCGTAACAGACACATTCCTTTATGAAAACGGCTACACAAAGCCTATCACAGACAAGCTTGACGAAATGGGCATAGTTCACACAACATTCTTCAATGTTGCTCCCGACCCGACGCTTGCTTCGGCTAAAGAAGGCGCCGCACAGATGTCAGCCTTCAAGCCCGACTGCATCATCGCTCTCGGTGGTGGTTCAGCTATGGACGCCGCAAAGATTATGTGGGTTCTTTATGAACATCCCGAGGCAGACTTTATGGATATGGCAATGCGCTTTGTAGATATCCGCAAGAGAATTTACACATTCCCCAAGATGGGCGAAAAGGCTTACTTCATCGCTATTCCCACATCAGCAGGTACAGGCTCGGAGGTTACTCCCTTTGCAGTTATCACAGATGAAAAATCGGGCGTTAAGTATCCTCTTGCAGACTACGAGCTTCTCCCCGATATGGCTATTATTGATACAGACTTCCATATGAGCGCTCCCCGCGGACTTACAGCCGCTTCGGGTATCGACGCTGTAACTCACGCTCTTGAAGCTTATGCCGCAATGCTTGCAACAGACTACACAGACGGTCTTGCACTCAAAGCGCTCAAAACAATATTTGAATATCTTCCTCGTGCATACGAAAACGGACAGACCGATGTTGAGGCAAGAGAGAAGATGGCAAATGCCGCAACAATGGCAGGTATGGCATTCGCAAACGCATTCCTCGGCGTATGTCACTCGATGGCGCACAAACTCGGCGCTTTCCATCATCTTCCTCACGGCGTTGCCAACGCACTTATGATTGAAGAAGTTCTCCGCTTCAACGCAAGCGAAGTTCCTGCAAAGATGGGTACCTTCTCACAGTATGACCACCCCCACACTCTTGCAAGATACGCAGAGGTTGCCGATTATCTCGGAATCAAGGGCAATACAGACGAAGAAAAGCTTGAAGGTCTTATCAAGGCTATCAACGAGCTTAAAGAAAAGGTCGGCATAAAGGCTACAATCAAGGACTACGGCATCGACGAAAAGGACTTCCTTGACAGACTTGACGATATGGTTGAGCAGGCATTCGACGACCAGTGCACAGGCGCTAACCCCCGTTATCCCCTTATGAGCGAAATCAAGCAGATGTACCTCAACGCTTACTACGGAAAGCATTTTGAAGAAGTAGCAACTCCCGACGGTTTATCTGTAATAAAGAGCTCAGACAACGACAAGGCAAAGCAGGCTTATGTAAAAGCAAGCAAGGGCAGAAAGAAGAAAATATAAGGAGGAATAACTATGAAACTCGATAGAGTGATTGCTGTCAGAAATTCAAAGACCATCTACCGCGATGGTGACAAATGTATAAAGGTATTCGATACCGACTATTCAAAGGCCGATGTTCTCAACGAGGCTTTAAATCAGGCAAGAGTTGAAGAAACGGGACTCAACATCAATAAGATTATCGAAGTTACGACAATAGACGGAAAGTGGGCTATCGTTTCCGAGTTCATCAAGGGTAAGACTCTTACTCAGCTTATGGAAGAAAACCCCGATAAGAAGGACGAATACCTCGAACTCCTTGTTGACCTTCAGCTTGAGGTTCAGTCAAAGACAAACCCTATGCTTTCAAAGCTCAAGGACAAGATGAACCGCAAGATAGGTCTTACTCAGCTTGACGCTACAACAAGATACGACCTCTTTACCCGTCTTGAATCTATGCCCAAGCATAACAAGCTCTGTCACGGCGACTTCAACCCCTCCAATGTTATAATCACCGATGACGGTACTCCTTATATCATCGACTGGGCGCACGCTACACAGGGCAACGCATCCGCTGACGCCGCAAGAACATATCTTCTTTTCTGGCTCAACGGAGATATAGACGGCGCAAAGAAATATCTTGAACTTTTCTGCAAGAAGAGCGACACAGCAAAGCAGTATGTTCAGAAGTGGATGCCCATCGTTGCCGCTTCACAGTCTGTAAAGGCAAACGAAAACGAAAGAGAATTCCTTCTCTCGTGGGTAAATGTTGTTGACTATCAGTAACAGAAAATGAGGAGTGACGGAATGAAAGTAACAGTATGTATAGGAAGCTCCTGTCACCTTAAAGGCTCGCGCAGAGTAGTAGAGCAGCTGCAGTATCTTATTGCGGAAAACGACCTTAAAGAAAAGGTCCAGCTTGGCGGAACATTCTGTATGGGCAAATGTCAGCAGGGCGTATGCGTCACAGTTGACGACAACTTCTTTTCGCTTACCCCCGATACTGTTGACGAGTTTTTCAACAAAGAAATTCTTGCAAAGGTGTGATACGGGTGATAGTTCAGATTTGTGTGGGCAGTTCCTGCCACTTAAAAGGATCTGAGGATATTGTATCGCTTTTGCAGAGCGCCATTGAAGAGCGCAACCTTTCAAACGATATTACGCTTGCCGGTAACTTCTGTACCGGCAAGTGCAATCGTGAGGGTGTTACTGTCACAGTAGACGACAATATCTATACAGGAGTAACAAAAGACAATTTCAAGGAATTTTTTGAAGATAAGATTTTAAAGGCATTAAAGGAAGAGGGATAGTATATGCCCGGTTGTATGACGCTTAAAAAGTCCAACTGTAAAAATTGCTATAAATGTATCAGAAACTGCCCCGTAAAGTCAATAAGATTTTCGGGCAATCAGGCTCATATTATCGACGATGAGTGTATTCTTTGCGGACAGTGCTTTGTTGTCTGCCCTCAGAATGCAAAGGAAATAGTCGACGAAACAGAGAAAATAAAAGTTTATCTTCAAAGCGGAGCGCCGGTCATTGCAAGTCTGGCGCCTTCGTTTGTGGCAAATTACGGCGTCGGAATAAATTCGATGAGAGAGGCACTCAAAAAATTGGGCTTCTATGAGGTCGAAGAAACAGCCTACGGCGCCACGATGGTAAAGACCGAATACGAAAGAATTTTAAAAGAAGAACAGCGTGACATTTTGATTTCCTCCTGCTGTCATTCTGTAAATCTTCTTATACAAAAATATTTTCCCGCAGAACTTCCTTTTCTTGCGGATGTTATGTCGCCTATGCAGGCGCATTGTTCGGACATCAAAAAGCGCAACCCCAACGCAAAGACAGTTTTCATAGGACCTTGCGTTTCCAAAAAGGACGAGGCTGAGCGTTACGGCGGAATTGTTGACGCTGTTCTCACCTTTGAGGAGCTTACAAACTGGCTTGAAAGCGAGAACATCACACTTTCGGGCGAAAAAGACGAAAACGAAAACAGCCGAGCAAGATTTTTTCCAACATCGGGCGGTATTTTAAAAACGATGGACTGCGAAGAAAAGGGCTATACATATCTTGTTGTTGACGGCGTTGAAAACTGTATTGCCGCGCTTCGTGATATAGAAAGCGGAAAGGTCCACAAATGCTTTATTGAGATGTCCGCCTGCACAGGAAGCTGTATCGGCGGTCCTGTTATGGAAAAATATCATCATTCGCCCGTCAAGGACTATATGGAAATTGCAAACTATGCGGGTAAGAATGATTTTGAAATATCAGAGTTTGAACCCGACGAAATTAAAAAGAATTTTGAAATGATTGACCGCAGGGTGAATATGCCGAGCGAAACCGAGATTGAAGAAATTCTTCACAGAATGGGCAAATTCAAACCGTCGGACGAACTGAACTGCGGCTCTTGCGGATACAATACCTGCCGCGAAAAAGCCGTTGCCGTTTATCAGGGCAAGGCGGAAGTTTCGATGTGTCTGCCTTTTCTTAAAGATAAAGCCGAAAGCTTTTCGGATAATATTGTCAATAACACACCCAACGGCATTATCGTTCTTAACGAAAGCCTTGAAGTCCAGCAGATAAACACGGCGGCAAGAAAGATTATGAATATCCGTTCCGCTTCCGATGTCCTGGGCGACCAGGTAATAAGAATACTCGACCCCAAGATATTCCTCACCGTTCTTGAAACGGGCAGAAGCGTCAGAGACCAGAGAATGTATCTTGCCGAATATAAAAAATATGTCGAGCAGACCGTTCTTTATGATAAGGACTACCGACTTCTCATCTGCATTATGCGTGATATCACATCGGAAGAATGTGAAAAGGAAAAGAAAGAAAGCATCAGCCGACAGACAGTTGAAATTGCCGACAAGGTTGTTGACAAGCAGATGCGTATCGTTCAGGAAATAGCGTCGCTTTTAGGCGAAACTGCGGCGGAAACGAAAATTGCCCTCACAAAGCTTAAGGAGAGTATATCTGATGAATGATTTATGTACCGACATAGGATATAAAAGCATCAATCATTACGGCGAAGAGCTTTGCGGCGACCATGTTGACATTGTTGAGCAGGACGAAAACTCGACCGTTATCGTTCTTGCCGACGGTTTAGGCAGCGGCGTCAAGGCGAGTATTCTTTCAACGCTGACATCAAAGATAATTTCTACAATGCTCGCCGAAGGCTTAAAGCTTGAAGACTGCGTAAGAACTATTGCGGCTACCTTGCCGATATGTTCTGTAAGGGGAGTGGCGTACTCTACCTTCACCATTATTCACATAAAAGATAACGAAACCGCCGAGCTTATGCAGTTTGACAATCCGCTGATTATGCTTTTTCGTGACGGCAAGAGCTTTGACTATCCAAAAACCGAACTTAACATAGACGGCAAAATAGTTATCCGTTCAACGATAAAGCTGAAAGAAAACGATGTTTTTGTTGCAATGAGCGACGGCTGTCCTCACGCGGGAATAGGCACAGCCTTTAACTTCGGCTGGAAGACGGACGATATAAGGGACTTTATGGAGTCTATTTCCGATGTGGGATACACCGCAAAAACCCTATCGACAATTCTTGTCGATGAGTGCAACAAGCTTTACGGAAGTCGTCCCGGAGATGACGCTACCGCCTGCGTTGTGAGAGTGAGAAAGAGAGAGCCGATGAACATTCTCTTCGGACCTCCACAAAACCGCAACGACTGCGACAGAATGATGTCACTCTTTTTCTCAAAAGAGGGCAAGCATATTATATGCGGCGGAACAACCTCGTCAATAGCGGCGAAATACCTCGGCAAGCAGATAAAGGTAAGCCTTAATTTTGAAAAATCCGATGTTCCGCCTATTGCGGAGATAGACGGAGTTGACCTTGTCACCGAGGGAGTTATCACAATGAGCAAGGTGCTTGAATACGCAAGAGATTACCTTGCAGGCAACGAAAATTACGAACAATGGAACTTTAAGCGTGACGGTGCGTCGCTTATTTGCCGTCTGCTTTTTGAAGAGGCGACGGACATAAACTTCTTTGTCGGCAGAGCGATGAACCCTGCCCACCAGAACCCCGACCTGCCCATAAATTTCAGCATAAAGATGAACATTGTCGAGGAACTCTCGGCTTGTCTTAAAAAGATGGGCAAAAAAATCAAGGTAAGCTATTTTTAAAGAAGGTGTAATATGCGAAAGTTTGATACAAAGGTCCAGCATCTGAAATATAAGGTTTTAAGCGAAGTTGCAAGGCAAGCCTGGAACGATACCCTTTACGATAATCTTCTGGATATCCCCAAAATTCTCGTTCCGGGAAAAACACCGACAATGCGTTGCTGCGTTTATAAAGAAAGAGCTATTCTTTCAGAGCGCGTTAAAATTGCAATGGGCGGAGATAAAGAAAACCCGAATGTAATAGAGGTCATCCCGATAGCCTGCGATGAATGTCCCGTCGGCGGATTTGAAGTCACAAACGCCTGCCGCGGATGTCTTGCTCACCGTTGCGAAGATGTCTGCCGTTTCGGAGCAATATCCTTTGACAGCAACCATGTTGCGCATATCGACAAGTCAAAGTGCAAGGAATGCGGAGCGTGCGCAAAGGTGTGCCCTTACACCGCAATAGTAAGCAGAAAGCGCCCTTGCCAGAACGCCTGCAAGATAAAGGCAATTTCTATGAACGAGAGCAAAGAGGCTATCATTGACAACGACATCTGCATCTCATGCGGAGCGTGCGTTTATCAGTGTCCTTTCGGCGCTATTATGGATAAATCCTATATCATCAATGTTGTGGATATGCTCAAAAACCGCAACCGTGATGAAGAGTACAATGTCTATGCGGTAGTTGCGCCGTCAATATCAAGCCAGTTCACCTATGCAAAACTCGGACAGGTAATAAGCGGACTTAAAGCGTTAGGTTTTCATACCGTTGTCGAGGCGGCTCTCGGCGCTGATATGGTAGCTATGGCAGAGTCAAAGGAGCTTACCGAAAAGGGCTTTCTCACAAGCTCGTGCTGTCCTGCTTTTGTTGATTATATCAATAAATCCTTCCCTGCGCTTAAAGAGCATATTTCTCATAACCTTTCGCCTATGGCAACTATTGCAAAATATATCAAAGAAACAGACAACGCCGCAAAGGTCGTGTTCATAGGTCCTTGCACCGCAAAGAAAGCCGAAGCGCAAAAGCCGGAGGTTAAAAAATACATCGACGCTGTTATGACCTTTGAGGAGTTGCAGGCGCTTTTTGACAGCCGCGATATTGAAATTACAGAACTTGAAGAGGATGTCCTTGACAACGCTTCATACTTCGGCAGAATTTTTGCCCGTTCGGGCGGACTGACAGACGCTGTTGCCGAAGCGCTCAAAGAGCAGGGAATAGAGGACTTTGAACTCAAAGCCTGCACCTGCGACGGTATTGAGGCTTGCCGTGTGGCACTTCTCAAAAAGAGCAAGAATATGCTTGACGCAAACTTTATCGAGGGTATGGCTTGTGTGGGCGGTTGTATCGGCGGAGCAGGTTGTCTCACTCACGGCGAAAAGAACAAGGCCGAGGTTGACAAATACGGCAACGAGGCTTTTGAAAAGAGCATTTCTGACGCTATATCTATTCTTAAATAATATAAACCCGACTGTCAGGATAATTCCGATAAATACTTCTTATCGGCATTACCCTGACAGTCGGGATATTTTTTATTCAATCACACAAAAATCTTCAAGCGTCGCTGAAAGCCCCATATCTTCAAGGCATACGGCGGTTATATTGTCATCGTTGTCTGTGGTAATGGTGTATTTTCCTTTGTCACATTCGCCAAAAAATATCCTGCCGTTTTCTGTTTCCTCATAAGGCATTGAAACCAGTGCGGAACTATGGTCGATACATTTGAAAACCGAGCCGAGAATGTTTTTTTCGGGAGTATTCTCCTTTGCTGTGGTGAATGTCATTCCGTGATATTCGGCAGTTATCCCGTCGGGCGAATATAAAAGCACAATTCCTTCGATTTCATCGGGCGAGCTCATCTCTGCACGCCAGGTTTCCGCTCCGAGACGGGTAATGTTACCCGAAACAAAAACGCCGTCTCCGCAGTCGATTTCCAAAGCTGAAGTAAACAGCCTTGAAGTTTCGGGACTGTCCTCCTTGATGATTTTCTTACATCCGCATAAGAAAAGCATACACGAACAAAGACAGATACACAATATTTTTTTCATAAAGAAAAAGCCTCCTTTGTCAGACTTTATGTTTCGGACAAAAAAGGCTTTTTTATTATCTTTCTATTTCTTTGAATACATAGGGCAGACGCTTTATCACATCTGACGGTAACATTCCCTGCATCGAAAGCTCGTCTGCGGTAATATCCGCCGCCTTGCCGAATATGTATGCTCCTGCCGCCGCAGCGTCGGTGCCTGAAAGTCCTTGTGCCGCCAACGACGCTATAATTCCCGTGAGCACATCTCCGCTTCCTCCGCGAGAAAGACCTGCGTTGCCGTTTTCATTTATGAATGAATATCCGTTAGAGCCGCATACTATCGTGGGCATTCCTTTTGAAAGAACGGTTATTCCGTATTCTTCGGATAATTTTTTTACAAGAGAAAATCTGTTCTCCATAACTTCTTTAACGGAAATGCCCAGAAGCCTTGAAAGCTCTTTCGGGTGGGGAGTAATAATGACCTCCGCCTTTTTGTCCTTTAATATATCTATTCGCGTTGCTATGCAGTTTATGCCGTCCGCGTCAATAATTACAGGGCAGGATACATTTTTTATTACTGCCTCTATGATTTTAAGACAATCGTCATTTACACCCATTCCGCAACCTATTGAAACAGCCGTTGCAGTTTCGCAGAGAGCGAGAATATCTTTTTCATTCGTGGTGGATATTGTTCCTGCGGTCGTTTCTTTTAAGGGGAGGTAAGTACACTCATATATATTGCCCGAAAGACTTTCTGCAACGGTACGGGGTG
>CALZLD010000024.1 GCA_945788225.1 uncultured Clostridia bacterium | reverse complement strand
CTTGACAGCGAGATTGAAAATTTAAAGCGCGATTTTGACATAACCGACGATGAAATGAAGCTTGTTATGAACGACGATGTGGATATGATAGCTTCACTCCTTATCAATACGGGAGATTTTTATACAAATTATTATCTCAGTATCGCTCTTAAATTCATTACCCGTTTTCTCGGAAACAAAAATCGTGTCGGAAGAACAAAGAAGGTTTCCGATTATAAATGCGAAAGAGCCGTTCTGCAAAAAATATGCACACAAAAGAGCAACTATGCAATAGGTTTTGCAGGAACAAGAGACGCTATGCATATTCTCACCGACAGCCTTGAAAGCTTTGAAGCCTCAAACGGCATTGACGGCAGATACTTACAGCTTGTCGGCTTTATCAACTGTATCAGCTGTATTTTTGAATGTGGAATAATGCGCGAAAGCGAAATAAACAGTCTTTCAAAAGCAAAGCTCTATAAATCCGCCGAAATAGATTTCAGAGAGAACGGCTTTGTCCTTCCCGTAACTTTGAGGGGAACGGATATTGACATTATCGTTGCAAGCGGAGTCAATGATGATTTTGTGAAGATTGTTCATAACATATAAGAAAATTTTTGTTTTGTTTTGTAGAAAAATATACTTGACAAGCAAAAAATAGTATGGTAGAATACACTCAAATGCTGTGACGAAGAAGGCAGGAGCGACTGCGCTTTCAGCGAGTCGGTGGTTGGTGCAAACCGATAGGCATAGTTCCGTAAAAGCCTCTCCCTTCCGAGCAGAAAATGCAAAAGCTGTGATGAATTTCATTGCGAGTAGTGTTTTCCGTCAGCGCGACGTAACTGCGAACGGCTTGTTGGAGCCTGAGGTGGCATGCGAATGCAATTTGAGTGGTACCGCGGAATGGATATTTATTCCGTCTCAAAGAATTATCTCTTTGAGGCGGATTTTTTTATTTTCGCCTCAGAACAAAGAAAGGATGTTTTGAATGAAAATCAGCTTCTCAACCCTTGCCTGTCCCGATTTTGACTGGACAGACATCTACTCTATGGCAAAGGACTTAGGCTTTGACGGAATTGAAATCCGTGGTCTCGGCGACGATATTTACGCCGTTAAGGCAAAGCCTTTCACCGACAGTCAGATTTCAAAGACTGTCCGCAAGCTCAACGAAATCGGAATTGAAATTCCCTGTCTTTCTTCGGGCTGTTGCCTTAAAGACAAGGATAAGCTTGACGAAGTTATATCCGAGGTTTCAAGCTACATAAACCTTGCCGTAAAGCTTGGCACACCTTTTATAAGAATTCTCGGCGATAAGGAGCCTATGCCCAACGGCGAAGTCGACGACGCTTATGTAGCGGAAGTTCTCACAAAGCTTGCCGATATTGCAAAGGATAAGGGCATAACTCTTCTTGTTGAAACAAACGGCGTCTATGCCGACACAAAGCGTCTTAACAATCTTCTCAATAAGGTTGACAGAATTGAAGTTGCCGCTTTGTGGGATATGCACCACCCCTATCGCTATGCGGGAGAAACACCTGCCCAGACTGTTGCAAACCTTGGCGGACATATCAAATACTGTCATGTCAAGGACAGTATAATGAAAGACGGCAAGGCTGAATACAGACTTATGGGCGAGGGCGATATGCCCATTAAGGAAATGCTTGAAGAACTCAAAAAGATAGGCTATGACGGCTATATCTCTCTTGAATGGGTAAAGCGCTGGGCAAAGAACCTTTACAGCGCAGGAGTTGTCTTCCCTCAGTACGCAAACTTTATGGCGCCTTACAGAAAGAAGCATAAGCACCCCTTGCAGGACGATTTACGCCATCAGGGAAAATATATCTGGCCCAAGGAAAAGCTTATTGACTACACATTCCCCGATGTTCTTGACAGAGTGTGCGAGGAATTCCCCAACCAGTACGCTTTCAGATACACAGAGCTTGACTATACAAGAACATATCCTCAGTTCAGGGACGATGTTGACACATTCGCTCGTTCACTTCTTGCAATGGGCGTTAAAAAGGGCGACCATGTCGCTATCTGGGCAACGAATGTTCCCGCGTGGTACATAACCTTCTGGGCAACAACAAAGATAGGCGCCGTTCTTGTAACGGTAAACACCGCTTACAAGATACACGAGGCTGAATATCTGCTCAAACAGTCGGATACAAATGTTCTCGTTATGATTGACGGCTATAAGGACAGCAACTATGTTGAGATTATGAAAGAACTCTGTCCCGAACTTGCTACCTGCAAACCCGGCGAGCTTGTCAGCGAAAAGCTTCCTTACCTCAAAAGCATTATCACGACCGACTCAAAGGTCGAAGGCTGTTTTACATGGGACGAAGCTATGGCACTTTCAAAGAAGGTTCCTTATTCCGAGCTTGAAAAGGTAAGAAAGACGATAGATAAGCACGATGTCTGCAATATGCAGTACACATCGGGCACAACGGGCTTCCCCAAGGGAGTAATGCTCACGCACTACAATGTTGTCAATAACGGTAAGGCAATAGGCGACTGTATGGACCTTTCGACAGCCGACAAGATGATGATTCAGGTTCCTATGTTCCACTGCTTCGGAATGGTTCTTGCTATGACAGCTTCCGTAACACACGGAACAACAATGTGTCCTATCCCTGCATTCTCTCCCAAGAAGTCGCTCAACTGTATCAATAAAGAGCAGATAACAGCTTTCCACGGCGTTCCCACAATGTTCATTGCAATGCTCGAAAACGAAAATTTCCCCACAACTGATTTCTCTCATATGAGAACGGGTATTATGGCAGGTTCGCCTTGTCCCGTTAAAGTTATGGAAGAAGTTATCGAGAAAATGCATATGCCCGAAATCTGTATTACATACGGTCAGACCGAGGCAAGCCCTGCAACAACAATGAGTAAGACATCCGATTCTATCGAGGACAGAGTAAATACTGTCGGAGGTTCAATCTTCGGTGTTGAAACAAAAATCGTCGACCCCGAAACGGGCGAAGAGCTCCCCGATAATGTTGACGGCGAATTCTGCGCAAGAGGCTATAACATAATGAAGGGCTACTACAAAATGCCCGAAGCCACTGCGGCGGCTATCGACGAGGACGGCTGGCTCCATTCGGGCGACCTTGCAAGAAGACTTCCCAACGGATACTATAAGATAACGGGAAGAATAAAGGATATGATTATCCGCGGAGGAGAAAATATCTATCCCAAGGAGATTGAAGAGTTCCTCTATACAAACCCCAAGGTAAAGGATGTTCAGGTTATAGGCGTTCCCGATAAGGACTACGGCGAAGAAATTATGGCTTGTATCGTTCTTAAACCGGGCGAGACTTCAACCGAAGAAGAAATCAAGGACTTTGTACGCTCTCATATGGCAAAGCACAAGGTGCCCAGATATGTTGCTTTTGTTGACGACTTTCCGATGAATGCGGCAGGAAAAATTCTTAAATACAAAATGCGTGAGTGGGCAGTAGAGCTCCTCAGCCTGCAGGCCGCAAATAATATAGAGACCGCTTAAAAATATTTTATAAAAAAATCCCCGTTGACAGATTAAAATGTCAACGGGGATTTTTCTTTGTTTTGTTTTACATAAATTCGCTCATTAAAAATACAAGGGGAGAATTCCAGTAAATCGTTATTTCATTTGTCGAGTAGCTTTCTGCGTTGTCGGCATAGCATTTTGCCGACGGCTGACCGCGTAATGTGAGCTTTACAAAATCGTCCTCGATGTCGTCATCGGGACCGCCTACAAGCATACCCGGCATCGGCTTTCCGATAACCTGCGATGGTCTGTGGTGTGGGTTCTGCGGTGAAGCGGAGCCTGTTTCCGTGACATACGAAATACCCATCGGGTTTCTGCCGAAGATGTAGTGAAGATGTTCTCTTGCGGCTGAAAGATAGCTGTCGTTTCCCGTTATTTCTGCGGTATAGATAAGGAACATAGCGTTGTTTGCAACGCACATATTACTGCCCCAGATGTAGTCGTTCTCGCCGAACGAAATCATATATCCGTCCGAATTTGCAAGGTCACGGAGCCTGTCTGCTTCTTCTATAAATGCCTTTTTAATGTTTGCATAAACATTCTTGTCAATCTTATCTGCGTTATCCGAGGTGAGAAGTATCGCCGAGCCGTAAGCGCCCATCTGTTGCCAGCCGAATGAAAGCTGAATGTTCTTTTCTGCAAGCTTTGCTATCGCGTCCGCATATTTCTGCTCGCCCGTAGCGTCAAGCAAAGCGGCGGCGGCAAAATATCTTTCGTCAATATCCTTCGAGTCGCCGTAAGCGCCTGTTGTAATCTCGCTTATGCTCTTGTATACGAGTATGTCGTGCTGTTCCAGATAACCCCACGCTTTCTTTGAAGCGGCAAGACATTTTTCTGCAAAAGCCTTGTCAACGGGGAGATATGTCTTGTATGCAACAGCCATAACAGCGGCAAAATCCGCGGTAGCCGTCGATGATACGGGAGAGAGGAAAACCTCGCCCTCGTCCTGCGGCATAATCGCCTGAGAAAATTCCTTTACAGTAACCTTGTGATAAACTCCGCCGTCCGAGGTCTGCATTTTAAGAAGCCATTCAAGCTGGTATCTTGTTTCGTCAAGCACATCGGGAATACCATTGTTGCTTTCGGGAATACCTGCGTTGTCCGAGAAAGCCTCGGGGTTTTTCTGATATGCAAGAAGAAGGTCCACAGCCGCCTTAGAGCCTGCAACGGTGTATTTTCCATAGTCGCCTGCGTCGTGCCAACCGCCCGAAACATCAACCTTTTCACCCGTTTCATAAACGGTAGCTATATCGGTGTGGCAAGCCGTGTGTGCAAAATCTCCTGCGTAATTCTCCGTGAGTTCTTCTCCGCAACGCTGTAAATAGAACATCTTTACTACTTTGTCAAATGCGTCGCCGTAAATGTTGTCGCCGATTTCAAAGGTATAGGATTTTCCCGCGGTTTCGTTCTCTATGTAATATTTTCCCGCCTTTGTGACAGAACTGAAATCTGCAAGGCGGTTTGTTTCTCCCGCCATAGCGTTTTCAAAGCTTTGAGAAAGCTCACCCGTAAAGACAACTTCTCCGTTTTCAGCGTTGACGACGCTAAACTTGTCGGCAAGGTTTTCGCCTCTTAAAACGGCAATCTTCTTTTCGTCAGGTTTAAAGCCTATCTGGTCGATGTTAATGTCAGGAGCGACAATTTCTTCCGCTTTCTTAACATTGCTGTCGTCAATCAGCGTGAGAACAACATTGTCTATGTAAACATGGTGAATAGGGAGCTCTTTTCCGTCAAGGGTGTTTCCGAGATTGAATACAATTCTTGAATATTCGTCCGTGGGTTCTTTCATAGTAAACTCAACGGTGTGTGTCTTCATCTCGGTGTCTATTTCAACCCATTCTTCAACATAGGGAGTGTACTCTCCGCCGTTTTTCTGAATTCTGAACTGAAATCTTCTCGGCTCGGTGGAGCGCATATCAAAGGTACAGCGATAAACTCCGCCCTCATATATAGGGATAATGTCCTGATAAAGCTGAACACCGTATTCAACGGTACCCGTGTTTGTTATGCCAAGGTGTAACTCGCCGTTTTCCGAGGCAGGCGCGCTCGAAAATCCGCCTGAGAAAAATGTGCCCCACTTGAATGTGTTGACATCAAATGTTCCGTTCTGTACAAGCGGAGTTTCTTTTTCGGGCTCTGTTGTCGGAGCGGTGGTTTCTGTCACCGCAGGCTCTGTAACATCGGGTGTGTCAGGCTCTGTCGGGAGCTTTGAACAGCCCGTCATCGCAATAATTGCAACAGCAAGGAAAAAAGCTGTGATTTTTTTCATATTTTCAAGTCCTTTTCAAAAAAGTGTATAAAATAATTATATTATGCATTTTGCTCTCTGTCAATGCAAAAAATGTGAATATTTAAAGTGGTAAATGCCTTATTATTACAGCATTTCTATATTATGGAAATACGCTTTGTCTGCAATGTCAAATATTATAAAAAAGATATTGCAAAAATATGCTAAATATGTACTTTTAACTATTGTTAAAAATGACTAAAAGGTGTATAATATTTTTGACTGTCGAAGGGAGAATTTCAATGCTTAAACTTGCCCGTTATCTTAAAAAATATCTGAAAGAGGTTATTATAGGTCCGTTGTTCAAGCTCACCGAGGCTGTTTTCGAGCTTATTGTGCCTCTTGTTATGGCTAAAATAATAGATGTCGGAATAAAAAATGCCGATAAGCCCTATATTCTCAAAATGGGTGGAGTAATGGTGCTTTTAGGCGTTGTGGGACTTTGTTGTGCCCTTGTCTGTCAGTACCTTGCGTCAAAAGCTTCGCAGGGAATAGGGACAGACCTCAGAAACGATGTTTTTGCAAAAATCAGCTCCCTTTCTTATTCAAAGCTTGACAAATTCGGATCTGCCTCGCTTGTCAACAGAATTATCTCCGATGTCAACCAGTTACAGCTTGCCGTTGCAATGCTCATAAGGCTTGTTGTCAGAGTGCCTTTTCTCATTATCGGAGCGACGGTTATGGCATTTTCTATAAACGCAAAGCTTGCCGTGATTTTTGTTGTAATAATTCCTCTTGTTGCACTTTCTTTGTATCTTGTTATGAGCCGTTCTGTGCCGTACTATAAGCGGATACAGAAAAATCTTGACGGCATTTCGGGCATTGTCAGAGAAAACCTCAACGGAGTAAGAGTGATAAGAGCGTTTTCAGGGCAGGAGCGTGAAATGGAACGTTTCGGCAAAGCCGCCAATACCCTTATGAGAGAAAATATCAGGGTAGGAAGAATTTCCGCCGTGCTCAATCCCGTGTGCTATGTTATACTTAACTTTGCTATCATCGCAATTTTATATTTCGGCGGACAAAGAGTATATGACGGCTCTGTTTCTCAGGGCGACATTATCGCTCTTGTCAACTATATGACGCAGATTTCTCTTGCGCTTGTAGTTTTTGCAAACCTTGTAGTTATCTTCACAAAGGCGGGAGCTTCAGCCGCAAGAGTGAATGAAATATTTGACGAAACCCCCGATATTGCCGACGGCGAAGGAGCGTCCGAAGTAGAAGGCGCCCCTGCAATAGAATTCAGGAATGTATATTTTGATTACGGCAATAACGGCGAATACGAACTTTCAGACCTTTCGTTCTCAATCGCAAAGGGTGAAACCATAGGAATAATAGGCTCAACTGGTTCGGGAAAAAGTACCCTTATCAACTTAATCCCAAGATTTTATGACGCGGCTATGGGTGATGTTCTTGTTGACGGAGTGAATGTCAAAGAATATAAGCTTGAAGAGCTGAGAAAAAAGATAGGAGTAGTTCCGCAGAAATCATCGCTCTTTTCGGGAACGGTTGCTGAAAACCTCACGATAGGAAACGAAAACGCAAGCGAAGATGTACTTAAAAAGGCAGTAAGAATTGCTCAGGCCGAGGACATAATCGAGCGTATGCCGAAAGGCTTTGACACCTTTATTGCAGAGGGCGGAAGAAACCTTTCGGGCGGTCAGCGCCAGAGGCTCACCATAGCCAGAGCGCTTGTCTGCGAACCGCAGATACTCATTCTTGACGACAGCTCATCTGCGCTTGACTATGTGACAGACCTTAATCTTCGTAAAGCGATAAAAGAAGAAACCGACAATATGACCGTTCTCATAGTATCTCAGAGAGCGGCGGCGATAAAGAGTGCCGACAGGATAATCGTCCTTGACGAAGGCAGAATTGCCGCAATAGGCAAGCACGAGGAACTTCTTAAAACCTCCGATGTTTACATTGAAATCTGTAAATCGCAGGAGGTGCTCAACTGATGAACAAGAAAACCTTGAAAAGACTTCTTTCTTATGTAAAGCCGTATACACCCCTTGCTGTACTTGCGTTTATTCTTGCCGCCGTAGGAGTATCCTTAACTCTCACAGCACCCATAATCATAGGCAAAGCCGTCGACTGCGCAGTAGGCGTGGGCGAAGTTGACTTTGCTAAAATGATGAATTATATAATCATACTTGTTTTTGTAGTTCTGGGAACGGCGCTTGCAAACTGGGCATTAGGCTTTGTTATGAACAAAATCTCTCACGGAACGGTAAGGGATATAAGAACACAGGCTTTTGCAAAATTTTCAAGACTTCCTTTGAGCTATATCGACCATACCCCCAAGGGAGATACGATGTCCGTTATCATATCCGATATCGACAGCATTTCGGACGGTATCATTCAGGGCTTTACCCAGCTTTTCACGGGTATTGCAACAATTATCGGAACATTGATTTTTATGTTCGGAATAAATGTGAAAATTGCGCTTGTCTGCGTCTGCATAACGCCCCTTTCTCTGTTTGTGGCATCGTGGATAAGCAGACATTCATATAAAATGTTCAGCGAACAATCTGAGGTAAGAGGAGAGCTCGGCGGATATGTCAACGAGATAATATCGGGACAAAAAACCGTTCAGGCGTTCTCTTTTCAGAAACGCTCGGCTGAAAAATTCGGTGAGATAAATCAAAGGCTTTATAAGTGCGGAGTAAAAGCGCAGTTCCTTTCTGCGCTCACAAACCCTTCAACAAGATTTGTCAACGGAATAGTTTATGCCGCCGTGGGAATAACGGGAGCATTCACTGTTGTAAACGGGGCGCTTACGGTAGGATTTCTTTCAACTTTTCTTGCCTATGCAAACCAGTATACAAAACCATTTAATGAAATAAGCGGAGTTATCACCGAGTTGCAGGCGGCTTTTGCAGGCGCCGAGAGAGTTTTTGCTCTGCTTGACGAAAAAGAAGAAGAACCCGACAACGCTCTGCCGTCTCTTGAAGACTGTGACGGCACAGTATCTGTCGAGAATGTATTTTTCTCTTATGATAAAAACATTCCTCTTATAGAGGATTTCAACCTTAATGTAAGCCCCGGTCAGCGCGTTGCAATAGTAGGACCTACGGGTTGCGGAAAGACCACCTTAATAAACCTTCTTATGCGCTTTTATGATGTTGACAAGGGCAGAATTGTCGTCAGCGGAAAGGACATAACAGAGATTACAAGAGACAGCCTGCGTTCTTCATACGGAATGGTTTTGCAGGAAACCTGGCTCTTTAAGGGGACAATCCGTGAAAATATCGCATACGGCGCGGACAATCCTACGGACGAGGAAATTATCGAAGCGGCAAAGACCGCTTATGCCCACAGCTTTATAAAGCGACTTCCGCAAGGCTATGACACGATTATTTCCGACGACGATGAGAATATCTCGCAAGGGCAGAAACAGCTGCTTTGTATCGCAAGGGTAATGCTGATAAAGCCTCGTATGCTCATTCTTGACGAGGCAACATCGTCTATCGACACGATGACTGAAATAAGAGTTCAGAAGGCGTTCAACAAGATAATGAACGGCAGAACAAGCTTTGTTATCGCTCACCGACTTTCTACCATCAAGGAAGCTGACGCTATTCTTGTTATGAAATCGGGCAAGGTGATAGAAATAGGCACTCACGATGAGCTTCTTGCAAAAAAAGGCTTTTACTATGAGCTTTACAACAGCCAGTACAAGCAGGCATAAATTTGTGCAAGCCCACGGTTTTTAACCGTTGACTTATAAATATTTTTTATCACAAGGAGGAAAATGAAATGAGCAAAAAATCAAAAATTGTGCTCGGAATCGTTATCGCGGCGGCTGTCGTTGTGATAGCGGGAATTGCTGTGGCAGTGTTTGCGCTTTCACAGCAGGAGAAAGCACCGTTTGTCAACAACACGGTTCTTTCAAAGGGGGATGTAAGCAATTCGATATCGGCAACGGGAAAGGTAGAGAGCAATAATACTTCTTATGTGCACTCTTCCGCTACATACGAAATCGAAGAAGTAAATGTCAAGGTCGGCGACAAGGTAAATGTGGGGGATATACTTTGCGTCATCGACGATTCTTCGATAAAAACCCAGATTGCTATCGCCGAATCAAATCTCAAAAGTACAAGTATGTCAACATACAGCAATTTGCAGGTTGCTGAAAGAAGATATAAGGAGTTGCTTGCTGTTGCGGAGGGCAGAGACAATGCAACAAGTACTCAGGTATCGGTAACAAACGCAAAAAATAACCTCGATAACGCACAGAAGGCTTATGACGAGGCTAAAAAGGATTATGACGACTTTACAAACAACACAAATTATGTCAACGCAAAAATGAACCTTGAATCCGCAGACGAAGCATTGAGAATGGCAGTCAAGGATTATAACGACGCGCTTAAATCCGTCGGAGAAGTTTCGGTTTTTGACAAATACGGCAACTTCATCGAAAGCTCAAGCTATTCCAAGACAGAGATAACAAGAAAAGAATCCAATCTCAATTACTGGAAAAAGCGACTTGAAGCAGATCCCGACAATGAAGAAATCAAAAAATCCTATGACAAAGCATACGATGACCTTCTGAAAGCTTTCCCTGATGTAAATATCAGAGCGGCAAGAACAAATCTTCAGGCTGCGTCCAACAATCTTGAAAACGCACGCAGAGCGCTCAACAGTGCCGAAAAGGCGATAAAGGACATTTATGAAAACGCCGAGACCGCTCTTGAAACGGCAAAGCTTGCTTATGACGCTGCAAAAAACGATATTTCTTCATCGCTTGAGGACGCAAAGGCGGCTTATGAACTTGCTCTCAAACAGGCAGAAAACGAGCCTTCCATTTTACAACTTAACGAACTTAAAAAGACTCTTGGCGAGTGTACTGTAAAGGCTGAAAAAGCAGGTACAGTAACTGCTGTTTACGCTAAAACAGGAAATATCGCAAGCGGAACTCTCTTCATCATTGAGGATACAGACGACATAAAGATAACCGCAAGCGTTAAGCAGTACGATGTTGTATCAATCAAAGAGGGACAGAAAGTAACAATAAGGTCGGACGCTCTTGAGGGCGAAGAATACAACGGCGTAATCTCACTTGTAGCACCCGCCGCAACAAAGGATTCTCCCGACGGTTCGTTCCTTATCGAAGCTGATGTTACCGATAAGAATACAAGACTCCTCATCGGTCTTAAATCAAAGCTCAACATTATCATTGAAGAGGCAACTGATGTATTCACGGTGAGATATGACGGTATTGGTTCTGACGATAAGGGCGACTTCGTATATGTTGCAGAAAAGAACGAAACAGGCGGATATACAGCAAAGAAAGTATATGTAGAACTCGGTCTTGAAGGACTTGTAGAGGCTGAGGTAAAATCGTCGGAGCTCAAAGAGGGCGATATCATCATTCTTGATGTTGACAAATGCACCGACGGCGGAATTGTAAAGCTCAAACCCAATAAAAATAATAAAACAACGGTAACCGACGGAGAATAAATATATGAAAAAGACAATTATTGACATGCATGGCATCGTAAAGTCTTTTTACATAGGTACTCCGAATGAACTCGAAATCCTTCACGGAATAGATATCACCGTAAAAGAGGGAGAGTTTGTTTCCATTGTGGGACAGTCGGGTTCGGGAAAGTCAACGCTTATGAACATTATCGGCGCTCTTGACAGGGCAACTAAAGGTTCTTATGTGCTTGACGGCGTTCCCATAGGAATGTGCGACGATAAAAGACTTTCCGAGATAAGAAATAAAAAGATAGGCTTTGTTTTTCAGAACTTCAACCTTATTTCAAGAACAAGCGCACTCAAAAATGTTGAACTGCCGATGCTCTATTCGGGCGTTTCAAAGGCGGAGCGTACAAAAAGAGCATTGGAGCTTCTTGACATTGTTGAAATGTCGGACAGAACCACTCATATGCCCAACGAGCTTTCGGGCGGACAGAAACAGCGTATCGCGATAGCGAGAGCGATGGCAAACGACCCTTCAATTATCCTTGCCGACGAACCGACAGGAGCTCTTGACAGCTCAACGGGAAGACTTGTTATGGACCTTTTCCACAAGCTTCACAAAGAAAAGGGCAAAACTATAGTCCTCATTACTCACAACCCAGAGCTTGCCGCAGAGACCGACCGCATCCTCACTATGAAGGACGGCAGAATAGTCAACGAGGAAGTTACGGCAAAGGAGGTTGACGCAGAATGAATATAGGTGAAAATATTGCGCTTGCCTTTGCAAGCCTTAAAGCCAACAAAATGCGTGCGTTCCTCACAATGCTGGGAATTATAATCGGTATCAGCTCGGTTATTATGATAACCACCTTAGGCGACATATTAAAAGCCAGCGTTAACACAACCGTTGCGGATATGGGTACCACAAACGCCCTTTCAATGTTTCTTCAATGGAAAGAGGGAGCAGATACCGACGGCTATATCAGTGAAAACGATGTTTTCTTCACAACAGAAAATGTCGAGGAACTTAAATCCTATTTTTCGGGCAGAGTAAGATATACTCTTATCCAGAACTACCTCGGCACAGGAACGGTAAAGGGCAAGAATAAGGAATACAATGTTGCTGTCAGCGGAATGAGCCTTGACGCAGTTTCCTCTCAGTCTACCCTTACACTTCTTGAAGGACGGGATTTCAGAGAAGAGGATATGAAAAATTCCAGAAATGTCATTATCATAACAGATAAGCTTGCCGACTATCTTTATCCCGACGGCGACGCTCTCGGCAAGACAATGGAAGTCAAGGTCAACGAAGAAACCTATCCCTTTGTTATTATCGGAATAATCGAGTATAAAGTCAGTGCAATGTCAAGCGCAATGATAAGCGCAGTAGGCGAGGATATCCAGACTCAGACTCTTATTCCTTATACAACCGTAAACAAGCTTACAGGGGCGCCCGACTCGTATTCCAACATTATCGTTTACAGCGAAGAGGGAATAGACCAGACGGAACTTCTTGACGATATAATCAAGCACTATAACACCACATACTTCCGCACCAACGAAAGTGTTGAGGTAACAGGTCTTGCGGCTGAGCAGGCTATTGATATGCTCAACAGCATTATGGGAACAGTCGAGCTTGTTATCACCATTATTGCAGGTATCTCTCTTATGGTAGGAGGTATCGGCGTTATGAATATTATGCTCGTTTCTGTAACGGAGCGTACCCGTGAAATCGGTGTAAGAAAAGCTCTCGGAGCGCCCAACGGTGCAATCCGTATGCAGTTTATCGTCGAGTCGGTCATCATCTGCCTGATAGGCGGTATCATCGGAATTATCTTCGGTGTGGTAACAGGTAATATTATAGGAATTATCGTCGACCAGCTTGTTCCGCCGAGCATTTCTTCAATCATTATTGCAGTTACATTCTCGATGGCGATAGGCGTGTTCTTCGGATATTATCCCGCAAACAAAGCCGCAAAGCTTGACCCTATCGAAGCTCTCAGATACGAATAAAAGCGCGAGCTATGCGCAGGGCAAAAAAGCACTCTTTCAGAGTGCTTCAACTTTTACAAAGCAAAAGAAAAGGGTATCTCACGATACCCTTTTTATTATTAACTACTTATTCGCATCCTCGTGTCTTATCGACGCTCTCTTTATTTTTCCTCCGACAGTTTTGGGAAGCTCGTCCACAAATTCAACTATTCTCGGATATTTGTAGGGCGCAGTAAGCTTTTTAACATGATTTTGCAGTTCCTTTATCAGTTCGGGTGACGGAGTATATCCTGCCGCAAGCTTAACCGTTGCTTTTACTACCTGACCTCTTATCGGGTCGGGAGCGGCGGTGATTGCGCTCTCAACAACGGCAGGGTGTTCGTTCAGCGCACTTTCTACCTCGAAAGGTCCTATGCGGTAGCCCGAACATTTGATAACATCATCGTGCCTTCCGACAAACCAGAAGTAGCCGTTGTTATCTCTCCACGCAACATCTTTAAGGTTATAAACGCCCGAACCGAGCGCATTCTTCGTCTGTTCCTCGTCCTTATAGTAGCCTACAAAAAGTCCTACGGGCGGATTTGTGTCAACATCCTTGATAACGATTTCGCCCTCTTCGCCGCTTTCACATTCCTCGCCGTCCGCGTTGATAAGCTGAATGTTATATATAGGCGACGGCTTTCCCAAAGAGCCGGGGCGCTTTTCAAACCAGGGGAATTCCGCTATGAGAACCGTTCCCTCCGTCTGACCGAAGCCGGATGCTATCTTGTGCCCCGTCAGCTCCTCCCACTTGTTGACAACCTCGGCGCTTAAAGGCTCTCCTGCGGTTGTCCAGTGCTGAACTGAAGAAAGGTCGTATTTCTTTACATCCTCCTGCAACATAAAGCGGTAAATCGTCGGCGGAACGCAGAATGTGGTTATCTTGTATTTTTCAATCATCGCAAGCATATTCGTTGCGGTAAACTTTTCGGCGTCATAGGCAAATATAACCGCACCGCATATCCACTGACCGTAAATCTTGCCCCAGCCGAACTTTGCCCAGCCCGAGTCGGAGTTTGTCATATGAAGCTTGCCGTCCTGTACCATGTGCCAGTATTTTGCGGTAACAATGTGTCCCAAGGGGTGAAGATAATTGTGGCAGACCATTTTGGGCATACCCGTTGTGCCCGATGTAAAATAAATCTGCATAATATCCTTGCCCATCGTTTTCTGGTCGTCCTGAGGTCTTGCAAACTCGTCCGAAAAATCCTTTATCTCATCGTGGAAGTTAAACCAGCCTTCGCGGTTTCCGTTTACAAGCCCTACATTCTTGACGCAGGGCATTTCGGGCAGAGCCGCCTCGACCTGACTTATTACATAGCTGTCGTTTATACAGACAATCATCTCAACGCCTGCCGCATTTGCACGGTATGCGATGTCTTTTTTGGTGAGCTGTAATGTGGCGGGAATAAAGATAACTCCGAGTTTCATCAAAGCGGTAACGATAACCCAGTATTCCCAGCGCTGTCTTAAAATAAGAAGAACTACCGAGCCTTTTTTAAGTCCCTTTGACTTAAAATAATTTGCCGCCTTGTTGGACATTTTTCTTATATCCTCAAAGGTGAGTGTGACTTCTTCGTTATTATCGTCGCACCAGACCAGCGCTTTCTTGTTTATATCCTGCTTTGCCCATTCGTCAACAATGTCATAGGCAAAGTTGAAGTCATCGGGCGCGTTTACCTTATAATTCTGTTTAAAATCCTCGTATGAGTCAAATTCGATACGGGGAAGGTATCTGTCAAGTAACATTTTCTATTCTCCTCGCTATTCCGCGATTACCGTAAGAAATCTTGCCTTTTCGTCACCTATACACTTTTGTCCGTGAGGGTGATTGGGGTTGAAATAGATACTGTCGCCTTCGGAGAGTATTATTTCTTCGTTGTCAAATATTACGGCAACCGTTCCTTTTAATACTAAATTGAATTCCTGTCCTGCGTGAGCGACAAGATCGGCAGGTTTGTCTGTCGGGTCTAATGTAACGAGCAACGGCTGCATAATCTTGTGATTATACCCGAAAGCAAGGTCTTTAAAACGGTATCCGTCAAAGCGGTCGATGCTTTTGCCGTGCCCGCGTCGCACGACATGATATGTGTCAAGCTTTGCACCGACTCCCGTGACTATTTCAGTAAAATCTACATTGCATTTGTTTGCAACTTCATAAAGGACGCTTATGGGAATATCCTTTCCGTCCTCTTCGTATTTTTTGTAGGTGTCAATGTCCAGTTTAAGCATTTCGGACATTTCTTCTGCGGTATAACCGCAAGCGTCGCGCAGACCTTTCAGTCTTTCTGCGAGCTCCTTGAAATTCTGGGGCATAAAATCAGTCCTTTCGGAATATTTTGCAAAAGAAGCAGGACGCTTCTTTGAAAATTATACCACTATAAAAGAAAAGTGTCAAACAAAGGTGACAAAAATTGTATATTTCAATAACATATACTTACTTAAAACGAGGCTTTTTGCAATATGTTGCCACAAAATTGTGAACATAGTTAAAATTTTAACTTTAATGCAAAAATATCTTGCAAAATAAAAAAAAATAAGTTATAATGTTAGAGTATGTAGCGGGGAGCAAACCCCGACATAGAAAAACCGAAAGGAGTACTTTTATGACTTATTCACATGAAGTTGAACAGATGTGCCCTATCGCTCAGGGAGTAGCACACGGAGCTGCGCCTATCCCCGAGGAAGCAAAATGGGTAAAGGCTAAGGAAATCAAAGACATTTCCGGATTTACACACGGTATCGGCTGGTGTGCCCCTCAGCAGGGTACTTGCAAGCTTACCCTTAATGTTAAAGAGGGAGTTATCCAGGAAGCCCTTGTTGAAACAATCGGCTGTTCGGGTATGACTCATTCTGCGGCTATGGCTGCTGAAATCCTCCCCGGCAGAACAATTCTCGAGGCTCTTAACACAGACCTCGTATGCGACGCTATCAACACAGCTATGAGAGAACTTTTCCTCCAGATAGTTTACGGTCGTTCACAGAGCGCATTCTCAGAGGACGGTCTTCCCATCGGAGCAGGACTTGAAGACCTCGGAAAAGGACTTCGTTCACAGGTCGGCACAATGTACGGCACACTCTCAAAGGGTCCCCGTTACCTTGAAATGACAGACGGCTATGTAACAGGTATCGCTCTTAACGAAGACAACGAAATCATCGGCTACAAGTTTGTAAACTTCGGCAAGATGATGGACTTCATCAAGG
>CALZLD010000023.1 GCA_945788225.1 uncultured Clostridia bacterium | reverse complement strand
ATATGCGATACCGCAGGAAGGCTCCATAATAAGAAAAATCTCATGAATGAACTTCAGAAGATATCTAAAATAATTAATACCCAATGTGAGGGCTGTTCTGTTGAAACTTTGCTTGTACTGGACGCAACTACAGGTCAAAATGCAGTTAATCAGACAAAGCAATTTATGGATGTTGCCGATATCACAGGAATTGTTCTGACCAAGCTTGACGGAACGGCAAAGGGAGGCATAGTAATTTCCATTACTGATGAACTCAAAATACCCGTTAAGCTTATCGGAGTCGGTGAACAAATAGACGACCTTCAGGTCTTTAACGGAGTTGAATTTGCAAATGCATTATTTGATTAAGGGGTTTATATGAAAATTATACTTGCATCAAACAATAAGAATAAGCTTTCGGAGCTTAAACAGATTTTATCACCTTTAGGATATGAGATAGTATCTCAGTCCGAAGCGGGAATTAATATTGAAGTCGAAGAAAATGGTAAGACTTTTGAAGAAAATTCCTTTATAAAGGCAAAAGCAATATACGATATAACCAAATCTGCTGTAATCGCTGATGACAGCGGTCTTGAAGTGGATTATCTCAATAAAGCTCCGGGGGTTTATTCTCACAGGTATGCCGGGGAAAACGCCACTGACAAGGACAGATGTGAAAAGATTTTGTCAGAACTCAATGATGTGCCGAATGAAAACAGAACAGCCAGATTTGTCTGTGTAATATGTTATATTGATGAAAATGGAAAAGAAACGCTTCTGAGAGGGGAATGCGAGGGCTTTATCGGCAAGGAAATGCGAGGAAATAACGGATTCGGATATGATCCTATTTTTATGATAGGTGATAAATCTTTTGCTGAAATTTCATCGGAAGAAAAAAATAAAATAAGTCATCGTGCAAATGCACTGAAGAAACTTACTTGTGTATTAAAGGGAGAGAAAATATGATAACAACAAAGCAGAGAGCCGAACTTCGAGGGATGGCAAACGAACTTAGCGATCTTTTTCAGATAGGTAAGGGCGGAATTTCAGATACCGTTATTGCCCAGGTTGATGAAGCTCTTACAGCAAGAGAACTTATTAAGCTCAAAGTTCTGCTTGAAACTTCTCCCGTGACTCCGAGGGAAGCAGCGACTGAACTTGCAGAAAAAACTAATTCTGATATTGTTCAGATTATCGGCGGTAAAATAGTTCTTTTCAGAAGAAATACAAAAAAACCTGTTATATTTTTGAAAAAGTGATATGGATATATGTTTTTTCGGGGGTACATTTAACCCTGTCCATAATGGACATATAAATCTTCTTAAAACTGCCGAAGAGAAATTTTCTTTTGACAAAATAATTGTGATACCTACAAAAATTCCTCCACATAAAAATGTTGTATTTTCTGTCACAGATGAGGACAGACTTAATATGTGCAATCTTGCTTTTTCAGGGTTGGCAGAGGTTTCTGATTATGAAATAACACAAAATACAGTAAGTTATACTATAAATACAATGAGTTATTTCAAGCAAATTTATCCCGAAGATAAGTTTTATTTTCTAATGGGAAGCGATATGCTGCTGACATTTGAAAGATGGAGAGAATATAAAAGGCTCCTTTCGTTAACAGCAATCATTGCCGCTTCAAGAGAAGAAGACGAATTTGAAGTTCTATGTAGAAAAAAAGCTGAACTTGAATGTGACGGGGGAGAAATTCACATTATTGAGGCTGAGCCTTATATAATATCATCAAGTAAAATCAGAAATATGATTAAATCGGGGGACAAAGATTTCTCTTGCTATTTGCCTGAAAGAGTAGTACAATATATTCTGAGAAAAAAATTATATATGGAGTAATAAGAGTTGGGATATAATATTGATGAATTTAAAATAATTCTTGAAGAAAGATTGAGTAAAAAAAGACTAACTCATAGCTTTAATGTTGCAGATGAAGCTGTGAAACTTGCTAATGTATGGGGCGCAGATGTTGAAAAAGCCTATGTTGCGGGGCTTCTCCATGATGTATGTAAAGAAATATCACGGGTTGAACAGCGAAAGCTTGTTGAAAAAAGCCGTAAAGATGTTACTGCCGAGGAAATATCGGTACCACAATTATGGCACGGTATTGCAGGCGAGGTGTATTGCAATACTGATTTAGGAATTAATGATGATGATATTTTAAATGCAATAAGGTATCATACTGTTGCTAGGAAGGGTATGTCATTGCTTGAAGAAATTATTTATCTTGCAGATCTTACTTCAGCTGACAGGGATTATCCCGATGTGGATTATGTTAGAAAGTTATGTAAAAAGAATATCAGCGATGCAATGCTTTACGCTTTGCAGTATTCTATCACCGATGTGATTGAAAAGAAATCTGTTTTGCCGAGACATACTGTTGAAGCGTACAACCAATATGCATTATCAGAAAGAAAGTGAGGAATAAAAATGACTCAAAATGAAATGCTTGAGAAAATAATTACTACTCTTGATAAGAAAAAAGCAGAAGATATTCAAGCGATAAACATTAGAGATTTGACAATTATTGCAGATTATTTTATAATAGCAAACGGAAACAGTACAACTCAGACTAAAGCACTTGCGGATGAAGTTGAATATCAGCTATCTCAGCTTGGGGTTGAACCTACAAGAACGGAAGGATATGCAGGTTCAACTTGGATAATCCTTGATTATTCGGATATTGTTGTTCATATATTCTATAAGGAAACAAGAGAATTTTATTCACTTGAAAGATTGTGGTCGGACGGTAAACAGCTCGATATCAGTAAGCTTATTACAGAAAATTAAACAAAATTAACATAAAGGGTTGATAAAAATGAAGTACGATTTTTTAAACATTGAAAAAAAGTGGCAGAAGTTTTGGGATGAAAACAAAACCTTTAAAGCTGAAATTGACTACAATAAGCCTAAATTTTACGGACTTGTTGAGTTTCCCTATCCTTCGGGAGCAGGAATGCATGTCGGACATATAAAGGCTTATTCGGGACTTGAAGTTGTTTGCCGTAAAAAACGGTTGGAAGGATACAATGTTCTTTTTCCGATAGGCTTTGACGCATACGGTCTTCCGACAGAGAACACTGCTATCAAAACAGGAGTTCATCCACGTAAAGTTACAGATACCAACATCGAAAAATTTACAAGTCAGCTCAAAAGAGTAGGTTTTTCGTTTGATTGGGACAGAGTTATTGATACGACTGAAGAAGATTACTATAAGTGGACTCAATGGATATTCCTTAAAATGTTTGAAAACGGTCTTGTTTTCAGAGATAAAACTCTTGTCAACTACTGTCCTAGCTGTAAGGTCGTTCTTTCAAACGAAGACTCACAGGGCGGAAAATGTGATATCTGTCATACGAATATTGTCCAGAAAACAAAAGAAGTATGGTATTTGAGAATTACCGAGTACGCAGATAAACTTCTTGATGGACTTAAAAAGGTTGATTATCTTCCTAATGTCAAGCTTCAGCAGGAAAACTGGATAGGTCGTTCTACAGGTGCATTTGTAAACTTTGATATCAAGGGAACAGATGATAAGCTCAGAATTTATACAACTCGTCCCGATACTCTCTATGGTGTAACTTTTATGGTTATTGCTCCGGAACATCCTATTATTGAGAAATATCGTTCTTCTATTACAAATATCGACGCTCTTGACGAATATAAGAATGATTGTGCTTTAAAGAGTGAATTTGAAAGAACTCAGCTTGTAAAGGATAAAACAGGTGTCAAGATTGAGGGCATTACGGCAGTTAACCCAATTACAGAAAAAGAAATACCCATATATATTTCCGACTATGTTATGATGGGATACGGCACCGGAGCTATTATGGCTGTTCCTGCTCACGACGGCAGAGACTATGATTTTGCAAAGAAATTCGGTATTGATATTATTGAAGTAATAAAAGGCGGGGATATTTCAAAGGAAGCCTATACAGGCGACGGAGAAATGGTTAATTCCGGTGTTCTCAATGGCATCAGCAACAAAAAGGAAGCTATCGAGAAGATGCTCTCTATACTTGAGGAAAAGGGATGCGGAGAAAAGGGCGTTCAGTATAAAATGAAGGACTGGGCATTTAATCGTCAGAGATATTGGGGAGAGCCTATTCCTATTGTTCACTGCCCGAAATGTGGAATAGTTCCTGTTCCTTATGATGAACTTCCGCTTAAACTTCCTCCAGTTGATGATTTCAGACCGGGCACTGACGGCGAAAGCCCGCTTGCAAAAATAGACTCATTTGTGAATTGTAAATGTCCGAAATGCGGAGCAGATGCAAAGCGTGAAACTGACACTATGCCGCAGTGGGCAGGTTCTTCGTGGTATTTCCTTCGTTATTGTGATCCGAAGAATGAAAATGCACTTGCGTCAAAAGAGGCTCTTGAATACTGGATGCCTGTTGATTGGTACAATGGCGGAATGGAACATGTAACAAGGCATTTAATTTATTCTCGTTTCTGGCATAAATTCCTCTATGATATAGGTGTTGTTCCGACAGAAGAACCATATATCAAGAGAACAGCACAGGGACTTGTACTTGGGCCTGACGGCGTTAAAATGAGTAAATCAAGAGGAAATGTCATAGATCCTAACGATGTTGTTGACGAATATGGCGCAGATGTGCTCAGAGTTTATGTTCTCTTTATGGGCGATTATGAGCAGGCTGCTCCGTGGAGTGAAAACAGTATGAAGGGATGTAAAAGATTCCTCGACAGAATCTGGGCTTTGCAGGACAAGCTTATTGACGGAGATGAGTACAGACCTGAGCTCAGGGCAAATATGCACAGAACGATAAAGAAGGTATCTCAGGATATTGAGGAAATGAAGTTTAATACTGCTGTTGCTGCGATGATGTCGCTTCTGAATGATATTTATGATATTGGAACGATAAACATGGCGGAGTACAGAGATTTGCTTATTATGCTCAATCCTTTTGCACCGCATATTACTGAAGAACTTTATGAAATATGCAAATTCGGAGGATATGTTCACGACCAGGAATGGGTTAGATATAACGAAGAATTCTGCATTGAAGATACCATAGAAATTGCTGTTCAGGTAAACGGCAAGCTTAGGGGAACGGTTAAGATTGCGTCGGATATAGAAAAAGATGACGCAATATCAGTTGCAAAATCTGATCCTAAAATTGCTGAGTTTATCGGCGGTAAAGAGATTGTAAAGGAAATTTATGTTCCCAAAAAGCTTGTAAATATTGTTGTTAAGTAAATTTTTAAAAAATACTTGACAATACATACACCTATAGTGTATAATTATCATTGTATCATCGTAGGATGAATAATTCTGTTACCATAATTTAATGCATATTGTGTTAAATTTTTCGGTATAAAATCCTCTGCTAAACGGCAAAGGGAGGGAATGGGAAATGGCAGAAATTCGTGTTGGTAAGAACGAATCACTTGACACAGCTCTTAAGCGCTTTAAAAGAAGCTGCGCTAAAGACGGTGTAATCGCTGAAGTTCGTAAAAGAGAACACTATGAAAAGCCTTCGGTTAAACGCAAGAAGAAATCCGAAGCTGCGCGTAAGCGTAAGTACAACTAACAATGGAGGCGAGCAGTTTTTCTCTGCTCGCTTTTTCATTATCAAGGAGAATTTATATGTTGTTTAAACCAACATTTGTTTTTAATACAGTGACAGAAATAACATCTGCTTTTCTTAAACAAAACGGAATAAAGGGATTAATTCTTGATTTGGACAATACTTTGACAACTCATAACAATCCTAAACCACCTAAATATATTATTGCTTGGATAAATTCTATGAAAAGTGCGGATATTCCACTTGTAATAGTATCAAACAATAAGTATGACAGGGTTAGACCGTTTGCTCAGATGTTGCAGTTGCCTTTTATTTCAGATGGCGCAAAACCGTTGACAAGGGGAATTGATGAAGCAAGAAAAGCAATGCGTCTTTCAAAAAACGAAGTTGCTATTGTTGGAGACCAGATTTTTACAGATATGCTTGGCGCGAATTTTAAGAGAATGCCTACTATTTATGTGTATCCCATTGAATTGGAAGATGGCTTTTTCTTTAAAGTGAAACGAGTTCTTGAAACTCCGTTTCTTCCAAGAAAACATAATTTTAAATCTAAGGTGGAAAAGACATGAATGCTGTATTCGGACCGGCTGGAACTCCGGATGACTTTAAGGAATTAGGGTTTAAAAATTCACTTGACATCCCGGATTATATTGTTAAAACAGGACTTGATTGCTTTGAATATCAGTGTGGACAAGGAGTCAGGATAAAGGAAGAGCTTGCAAGAAATATTGCGTTAAAAGCAAAAGAAAAAAATGTAATTATATCAGTTCACGCTCCATATTTTATTTCACTTTCAAGCGTCGAAAAAGAAAAAAGAGATAAAAGTATTGATTATATCTTGCAAAGTGCAAGGGCTGTTGATTGGCTTGGCGGGACAAGAATCGTAATTCATTCGGGTTCATGTTCAAAAATGTCCAGAGAAGAGGCTCTTTCTCTTGCAAAGGATACTTTGAAAAGGGCGAGAGAGGCACTTGTTTCGGAAGGGCTTGACCACATAAGGTGTTGCCCTGAAACAATGGGTAAAATAAATCAGCTAGGTGATCTTAATGAAGTCATGGAGCTTTGTCTTGTTGACGAAAGTTTTCTCCCTTGTATTGATTTTGGTCATCTTAATGCAAGAACTTTGGGAAATTCCAAAACAAAGGAAGACTATGATAATATACTTAAAACTATTAAAAATAAACTTGGCAGTTCAAGGTTCAACGAATTTCATTCACATTTCAGCAAAATAGAATATACCGAGAATGGCGGAGAAAAAAGACATCTAACGTTTTCGGACACCGCATATGGACCTGAATTTGAACCGTTGCTTGAACTTGTTTATAAATATGGAATTTATCCGACATTTATATGCGAAAGTGCAGGTACGCAAGGTATTGATGCAAGGATGATGAAAACATACTATAAAAATCTTGTTAAATAACTGAAAGAGGAGCGCCGACAATGAAAATACTTGTTATAAACGGACCTAATATCAATCTTACCGGAATGCGTGAAAAGGGTATATACGGTAATGAAACATATTCTGATATATGCGAATTTATTGAAAATTTCGCTTCTTCAAAAGGGGTGAAAACTGAAATCACTCAGTCTAACCACGAAGGTGCGATTATTGATAGCATTCATTCCGCAGTGGGTAATTTTGATGGAATAGTAATCAATGCAGGAGCATATACCCATTACAGCTATGCAATTAGAGACGCTATTTCTGCCGTTAATCTTCCTTGCGTTGAAGTTCATTTCAGTAATATTCATGGACGAGATGAATTCAGAACAAAGTCTGTAATTGCGCCTGTCTGCAAAGGTCAGATAGCAGGATTTGGCAAGTTCAGTTATTGCCTTGCGATACAAGCATTGTTAGACATCAAGGGGGAAAATTGATGGGTAAGGAGTTTATCTCTGCACCAAAAGAAATGGCGCATAACTATGTTCATGAAATATATAGGAACTATTATAAACAAATTGACGCAGTAATGATTTCCTTTGATGTGAATATAAGATTTTTTACCGGTGCAAACGTGTCTGACGCTATTTTGTTGGCAATGCGATCGGGGTGGTGCTATCTTTTCGTTGATTCCAGATACTATGAAGAGGCCTTGAAAACTGCAAAACAATGCAAAGTTATTCTTTTGACAAATAGAAAAAAACAGTTAACAGAGCTTTTTAAAGAACATTCTGTCAAGGAACTTGCAATAGAAGCTGATCAGATAACTATCAAACAATTCAAAAAATTAAAAAATGATTTTCCTGATATAAACTTTATTGTTGATGAATTCGTGAGCGATACTATCAGGGATATCAGAGCAATAAAGAAAAATTCGGAAGTGGAAAAAATCAAGAAGGCCCAGGAAATTTCAGAGGAAGCATTAAATCTTATTATTAAAAACGATATTGCCGAAGGAGTTACGGAAATTCAGCTTGCGGTGAAATATTATGAATACATTACCTCGCTTGGAGCAGAGAAAACCTCATTTGATACTATTATCCTTTTTGGAGAAAATTCTTCAAAGCCACACGGAATACCAACGAACAGACGCCTTAAAAAGAGCGATAACATTCTTATTGACTGCGGTGCGGTATTTGACGGATATTGCAGCGATATGACAAGAAACTTTGTATTCGGTACTCCAAGTGAAGAGTATGTTAATATTTATAATATCGTTTTAGAAGCTCAGAAAAGAGCGTTGAATGCTGCAAAATGCCACGCAAAAACGAATATCATCGATTCTGCTGCAAGAGAATATATAAAAGAGCATGGCTTCGGCGATTGTTTTGGTCACGCCACGGGACACGGCGTCGGAATGGAAATACATGAGTTTCCTTCCTTATCATCATCTATCGAGAATGTTCTTTCTCCCGGAATGATAGTGACAGTAGAACCAGGTATCTATTTGCCTGAAAAATTTGGTATAAGAATCGAAGATTTGATAGAAATTACAGATGATTCGGCAAATATATTATCGGATTTTTCTAAGGAATTGAATGTTTTGTAAAAAAATACTTGATTTTTTCTTTATTATGCGGTACAATAATAATATTAAATTATGACATACGGAGGTTTCTTATGATCACAGCAGGAGATTTCAGAAACGGAGTTACTTTCGAAGAAGACGGAAATGTTCTCCAGATTGTTGAATTTCAGCATGTTAAACCCGGTAAGGGTGCGGCATTTGTAAGAACAAAGATTAAAAATGTTATTACAGGTGCAGTAGTTGAAAAGAGTTATAACCCATCGGCAAAGTTCCCCACAGCCTTTGTTGAGAGAAAGGATATGGAGTATTCATATTCGGATGGCGACCTTTATTACTTTATGGATTCGGAAACATACGAACAGGTTCCGATAAGCGCTTCAGAACTTTCGGACAACTTTAAGTTCGTTAAAGAACAGATGGTATGCAAGGTTTGCTCGTATAAGGGGAAGGTATTTGCTGTTGAACCCCCCAACTTTGTTGAACTTGTTGTTACACAGACAGACCCCGGTTTCAAGGGCGATACTGCTACTAATGCAACAAAGCCCGCCGTACTTGAAACAGGTGCAGAGATAAAGGTTCCGCTCTTTATTGATCAGGGCGAAACTATCAGGATTGATACTCGTACCGGAGAGTACATGGAAAGAGTTTAATAAATCTATTATTTTTTAGTGAGGAGGCATAATTATGAGTCTTACAGAAAAAGTCGCTTATCTCAACGGTTTAATGTCAGGACTTAACATTGACGAAAGCACTTCCGAAGGAAAAATATTGCTTCAGATGGCAGATATCCTTAAGGAAATGGCTGATGTCATCGAAGGAGTTCAGGACGAAATAGATGAAATTACAGAGCTTGTTGACACAATTGACCAAGATCTTGGCGATGTTGAGGAAGATCTTTATGGTGATGATGATTGTGATTGTTGCGATGATGATTACGATTGTGATTGTGCTGACGATGACTTTGTTTATGAGGTGGAATGTCCGAATTGCGGAGACGCAATTTGTCTTGACGAAGATATGATTGAAGAAGGTTCGATAAATTGCCCTAATTGCAATGAACTTCTTGAGTTCGACCTCGATGAATGCGATTGCGACGATTGCGAATAGTCGGATATTATTTTAAATTGAATATTTTTGTTTCAGGGCGGGGTGAAAGTCCTCACTGGTAGTAATGCCATTAAGGTTAGTCTACGAGCGTATTTTGCGCAGAGTCGGTGTGATTCCGATACCAACGGTTATAGTCCGGATTGAAGAAACAGGTGACAAACTTGATTTGTCTTTTTGCGCCCGCATACTTTTGCGGGCGTTTTTATTTTATAATTTAAAGGTGATTATTATGAAAAATGAAAAACTGAAAAAAATGATTGTGATTTCAATTTTTACTGCAATAGCTTTTATTACAGTAGCACTTATACGAATTCCGTTTGTTCCGTCTGTGGAATTTTTAAAGTATGAGGCAAAAGATGTCATTATTGCAATTGTTGGATTTCTGTTCGGACCGTTGTCTGCTGTATTTGTTTCCGTTGCTGTTTCTTTTATTGAAATGCTTACGATCAGTACCACGGGACCTTACGGATTGATTATGAATATTTTCTCATCGCTTGCATTTGTGTTGCCGTCTGCGATAATATACAAGAAAAACAAAACGATTCAATCTGCTGTTATAGGTCTTGTAGCCGGTGTTTTGACGATGACTGCATCAATGCTGATGTGGAATTACTTTATTACTCCGCTTTACATGGGTGTGCCGACAGAAGCCGTAGTAGGATTGCTTCTTCCAGGTATTTTGCCGTTTAATCTTATAAAGAGCCTTATTAATGCTGTATTGACATTTATTCTCTATAAACCTCTTGTTAAGGTGTTAAGAAAAGCAAATCTTATGCCTTCGACTGAGATTACTTCAAATACGGAAAATAAATCTGCAATAATTTATAATGTTATTGCCGCTATATTGCTTGTTGTACTTATTACCGTGATAATTATTTTGAAATTTTCAAATAATACTTGACATATGTACGGGTATATTGTATAATTAAATCGAAAATTGAATAGCCTTATCAAGAGTGGCGGAGGAACAGGTCCTGTGAAGCCCGGCAACCTGATTTATTAAGGTGCTAATTCCTGCGGAGCAATCCGAAAGATGAGGATTTTATAAAAAAATCAGACGCTTTCGATGTTTCGAGAGCGTCTTTATTATTTGGCTATAAATTTTCAAAATATATTTAAACGGAGGATTTTGAAAATGAAAACATTTTTTACATCTGAATCGGTTACAGAGGGACATCCTGATAAAATATGCGACCAGGTTTCTGATGCTGTTCTTGACGCTATTCTTGAACAGGACCCTATGGCGAGAGTTGCTTGTGAAACAATATGTACAACGGGAATGGTTCTTTGTATGGGCGAGATTTCAACAAGTGCAAGCATTGATATATCCAAAATTGCAAGAAAAACTATTCTTGATATAGGTTATGATAATGCAGAATGTGGATTTAACGGAAATACCTGCGCTGTATTGACAAATATTGACGAACAGTCTGCTGATATTGCGATGGGCGTTGATAAAGCTGATGAGGCAAGAAACGGTTCTTCTTCTGATAACGATATAACAGGAGCCGGCGACCAGGGAATGATGTTCGGATTCGCTTGCAATGAAACGCCCGAGCTTATGCCTATGCCGGTTTCTCTTGCTCACAAACTGTCAAAAAAATTAGCTGAGGTACGAAAAAACGGGACTTTGCCGTATCTTCGCCCTGATGGAAAATCACAGGTAACAGTTGAATATGAAGACGGAAAACCGATAAGAGTCGATACTGTTGTTGTGTCATCTCAACACTCTGAAAGCGTTTCACTTGAACAGATAAGAAAAGACATCATAGAAAAGGTTGTTAAAACAACTATTCCATCAGAACTTATAGATGAAAATACGACATATTATGTTAATCCTACGGGTAGATTTGTTATCGGTGGTCCGCAGGGAGACAGCGGACTCACCGGAAGAAAGATAATTGTTGATACTTATGGCGGATATTCTCGTCACGGTGGCGGAGCTTTTTCAGGAAAAGATCCTACAAAAGTTGACCGTTCTGCAGCATATATGGCAAGATATATCGCAAAGAATATAGTTGCAGCCGGTCTCGCTGATAAGTGTGAAGTTGAACTTGCATACGCAATAGGCGTTGCAAAGCCGGTTTCTGTTCTTATTGAAACATTCGGAACAAGCAGTTATACCTCGGAACAGTTGGCAAACGCTGTAAACAAGGTGTTTGATTTAAGACCTGCGTCGATAATATCTGCTCTTTCTCTTAGAAAGCCTCAATATAAAGCTCTTGCAGCTTATGGACATATGGGAAGAGAAGAACTCGGTGTTGCTTGGGAAAAAACGGATAAAACAGAAGAACTTAAAGCTGCGTTGTAAATTATATTATAGAATGTTCCGAAAAACAGCCTGAGAAGGAATAATTTCTCAGGTTGTTTTTATGTATATTCATATATTTTTTCCCTCATTCTTATTGACTAATTATTTGTAAAGATGTATAATAAATATACATATTGTATTTTTTTCAAACGGAGTTGCCATATGAAAAAAAATATTCCTTTATTAATTATATTAGTTATAATGCTTAATCTTTTAACTGCTTGTCATAAGAAAATAGAAAGCTATATTCCTGATGATGAAACCAGTGTTTCTGCAGATACACAATACGATTTTACATATCCAAATGAAACCGATATAACACAAAATACAAATTTCTTAACAGAAAGCAGTCAGTCGAAAAGCACAGCTGAAACCGCAATAACCTCTGATACAATTCAAAATTTAACAACAGTTGCCACTTCGGAAAGTACAGTATCTGAAGTTACTACTATTCCAACTGAAACAATGGTGAGTGATACTACGAAGACTACAACCGTAAATTCCGAGACAACTGTAGCTACAGAAACAGTTACTGTTCAGACAACCACAATACCTTCTGCAATATATAATCCATCAAATTATACTCCGCTTAACTATAGTAATCAGGTTGGAATGTGGATTTCCTTTCTTGAATTTCAAAATATTCTGAAAGGAAAGTCTGAGGCGGAATTCAGAGCTTCGGTTTGCAAGATGTATGACGATTGCGTATCTCTCGGCGTAAATACAGTTTATGTTCACGCAAGGTCACATGGAGATGCATTTTATAGTTCTGACCTATATCCCTGGTCGAAAAATATAACCGGAGTTATAGATGGTACTCCGTCATTTGACCCGTACAAAATTCTTATTGACGAGGCGCATAAAAGGGGACTTTCGTTCCATGCCTGGATAAATCCTATGCGTACATTAACAGAGTCTGATATGAATAAGCTCTCGGACTCATATAAAATAAAAAACTGGTCAAAGACTAAAAACGGAACTTATATCGTAAATGTTAACGGAACTTACTGGTTAAGTCCCGCTTATAAAGAGGTAAGACAACTTATTGTTGACGGGGCTAAAGAGATTGTTTCAAAATATAATGTAGACGGAATACATATAGATGACTACTTTTATCAGTCATCATTTACAAGTTCTTTTGATAAATCGGCTTTTAATTCAAGCGGATATTCTGATCTTAGTAAATTTAGACTTGACACGATTAATTTGATGGTTAAAGAACTTTATAGTGGTGTTAAAAGCGTCAATCCATCTGTTCTGTTTGGGATAAGTCCTGCGGGAAATATTGATAATCTTTACGCTTATCATTATGCGGATGTAAAAACCTGGTGTTCGCAAAAAGGATACTGCGATTATATAATTCCTCAGATTTATTGGGGATTTACACATAAATCTGCGGCTTATGATAAAGTGCTCGCAGAGTGGTGCTCGATACATACAAATAAAAATGTCAGACTTATTGTAGGTCTTGCCGCTTATAGGGCTGCAAACGGAGAAATGTCATCCGAACAGGATGTTCTTGCAAAGCAAGTGTCCTATTTTAAAAACGAATATCCTTCGCATTATGGCGGGGTCGCGTTTTTTAGATATGAAAATCTGTTCAAGCCTTCATCTGATGAAAAAAACAAGATTGAAAATGAGTTGAAAGCATTGGAATCTCAATTAAAATGATACGAAAGGAGGGAAAGGTATGAGAAACAGAATAAAAAAGTTGATAGGTGTTTTTCTTGCTTTTGCGGTGTTCATGACGATTTTTTCGGAGAATGTTATATCAATATCTGCAGTTGAGACCGAAACTACTGCTCCGCTTGTTACCACAGAAAATGCGTATACTGACGAACAGCTTGAAAATTTTGTCGAACCTGAATATGTGAGTCAGTTTACCTTTCCCGACTATATGAAAGCGGTGGCGCTTACTCCAACAGTGGATTTTGCAAAAAAAATCATTACTGAGACGGAAACCGGAACGGTCGAAACAGAACCTGACGCAGAGCGGATATCGCTTGAACTGGATGAGATAATGGATAATATTTCTGATTTAGGAATGAATACTGTCATTATTTATACATCGTATAATGGGCAAGCATTTTACTCTGACGATATCAATGATACTGTTTCGGTTACTCCTGTCGAGCAGGCAATTGCAAAAGCAAAGGAAAATGGTTTTTTTGTTTATCTGGTATTTGATATTAATTTCGTTTTGACAAGTCTTGAAAATAAGCCTCTGCAAGACAGAATAGATTATCTTGCAATAAAAACTCATTACTTTACAGCTAAAAACAGGGTTGACGGTATTCTCTTGAATGGATATTATTCATCAAAAAGCAAAACAAGTTTGAATGACTATATGCAGAATGGTTCAGGTATCGGCTTTGAAAATTGGCTCATGGATAACGGCGCCTATGTGTTTAGTCTTGTAAGCAATGCTATAAGAAAAACAAATAATACTGTACCTGTTGGCATCTATATATCTGATGTGTGGTCAAATTATACTACAAACGAGAAAGGTTCTCAGACTTTCGGTCAATTTGAAGCTTTAGCCGACGGTTATGCGGATACTTTAGCTTATGTTCAATATGGCTATGCAGATTTCATTATGCTTGACGCTCAAGGAGCAATAAGTGATGATAACATTCCGTTTGAGGAACTTGTCCGCTGGTGGGCAAATTATGCAGTTCTTGAAAAGCTTCCATTTTATGTAATGCATAATAACCAAAAAGTATATACCGATGAAAAGGGTTGGAGTTCACCCGACCAGGTAGTAAAACAGTTGCTTATAACGGAAAAGGTCGACGGATACAAAGGAAGTGCATTTAAATCATATAATTTCCTTATAAAAAATGTTGAAGAAAGCACCGATCTTTTGGAAAAATATTATGATTCAACTATAAACTTAAATACTATTGACAATGAACTAAAAATAGTATCTCCATCCTCTACAAAGTTCACAACAGAGGAACCTACTGTTGCTTTCATGGGCAGCTTTGACCCTAATTTTACCGTTTATTTTAACGGAAAGGAAATTCAACTGAACGATGCAGGAAATTTCTACTATGAAGTTGACCTTGATGTCGGATTAAATACATTTACAATAAAAAATAAAGGCAAAACAACAACATATAATATCACAAGAAAGGTTACCGTTCTTAAAAGCGTTGAGCCTACAGGCGAAATGGAGGTTGAAGGAGGAACTAACATTACCATTCGTGCCATAGCGTATAAAGGTTCTTATGTTACCGCTAAGGTGAATGGAAAAAGTATAAATCTTGTTCAGAACGAGGGAAGCATAGAAGGAGAAGCAAATTCGAGTTATGCTTATTTTACCGCAACATATACCACTCCGAAGGGAATAATCGGAAAGTCCCAGAATTTAGGGCAAATAGTAGTTTACGGTACATATACCGGAAAGAACGGAGCAAAGTTTAATGAGTCGCTGTACGGTTCAAATATAACTGTGTCACCTTTACCTGAAGTTCCCAATAACGCAGATGGCAGTATTCTGAAAACCAAATACGATGACACGAATGTTTATAATTATAAAACTACAGATAACATAAAAACTCCTGATATGGCAAGACTGCCCGCCGGAACACTTGATTATTGCGTAAAAACTGTAACTTACAGTGGAGTAAAGTATTACCTTACTCTTTCCGGAAAAAGGTTTAAAGCAACGGATGTAAGTGTCCTTGAAAACTCACCTATAGGTCAGAATGATATTTCTGTTGTGTCTTGTACTCAGGATGGCTATGATACAATATTGAAACTTAAACTGAATAAGAGGACGCCGTTTTCAATTTCGTATGGAGGGGTGTCATATTCTGAAAATTATGATGTCGCAAGTTTTAGCGCTACAAGCGTTTCGATAACATTTGATTATACAAACAATGCAGGAGGTACATTATCGTTCCCGTCAGGTTCGCTGTTTTCATCAGCTTATTGGAGCGACGCTTCAACAACGAATGTTTCAAGAAACAAGCTTACGCTCAATCTTTCGCGGACAGGAATTTTCGGCGGTGTGACATCATATTATGACGATAACGGGTATCTCACTTTCAGATTTAACGGAAACAGCGGTTCTTTGGCAGGCTCAGTAATAGTTATAGATCCTGGTCACGGCGTTACCGAAAATGGAAAGATTGACCCCGGTGGAGTCGGACATGTTACCGACCAGTCCGTTGCCATTGCTGTTTCAAAACTTCTCGAATCAAAGCTTAAAGCACGAGGAGCGACTGTTTATCGTTTGAAAACAGAATCGACTTTTTATGATACCGAACAAAGGCCTGTTATTGCAAGGCAATATAATCCTGATGTATTTATTTCACTTCATGGAAATAAAGCTTCGGATTCGTCAGCAAGAGGAACAGAAGCATGGTATTTTACACCCTTTTCGTATCCTTTAGCAAGTAGTGTTTCAAAACGCGTTTCAAGTTATTTTACAAATTATGTTTATCAGGACGGAGCAAATAAAAACAGAGGAGCGAAGCAGAGTTATTATTATGTAACCCTTGAACAGGATTTTGCCTCAATTCTTCTTGAAATAGGCTTTGTTTCAAATTATGAAGAGGCGATGGCAATGAGCAATTCGTCCCATCAGGATGGCATCGCTAATGCAATCGCTAACGGCATAGAAGATTATCTTTCAAGATAAACTGAGTAATATATCTGTGATTTGAAAAATAATACTTGAAATATTGCAATAAATATGTTATTATTTCTTTTGTGCTGATATATTTATTTTCATAAAAAGTATTCAGCTATTTTATGACGGATGTTGTTTTTCCGCCTAAGAAAAAAATAACCA
>CALZLD010000022.1 GCA_945788225.1 uncultured Clostridia bacterium | reverse complement strand
AATACTCATATATTCAAAGGACGGCGCTTCACCGTCCTTTGATTTTTATATAACAAAATTTATGCATAAAAATTGTGAATTGTAACCAATTTGTAATTTTTCTATTGTTTTTTTATACTCTTTGGGGTATAATAACGGATAGTGAAAGCATTCTGCTTTTTAGGAGGGATTATGATGAACGAACAGACAATGACCTTTTCCGTCAAATCTGAAAAGGACGACGAAATGCAAAGAACTCTTATGGCTGTTTATGACGCGCTCAAAGAAAAGGGTTATAATCCCATAAACCAGATTGTAGGATATATTCTCTCCGAGGACCCTACATACATCACGACCTACAACAACGCAAGAAGCCTTATTCGTCATATCGACAGGGATGAACTTCTGCAGGCTCTTGTCAAGTCTTATCTCAATGCATAAAGTCATCAGGGTATCGTAAAAACGGTACCCTTTATTTTTTTACATTTTTTTGAAAGACCAACACACAAAAACTGTAACCAAATTGTAATCGCATTATCCTTTAAAATGTGCTAAAATATAATCAGGATAAAAACTAAACCACTTCACAGAATATAAACAAGGCATTCTTTTGCCTGCTTGATTTTTTAAAAAGGAGGAATTGTATGAAATACTGCTTTCCCGTTATTTTGTGTCTTGCGATGACAGTTTCTTCCTGCACAAATATGAATCCGCAGAATATAAACTACGGATGGGAAGAAACTTCTGCCGCAAAAGAAGCTATGGGAACTATCTGCGAACCCGAACAGCCCACATCACCCGAAATAACATTACCGTCTGAAACCGAACCCGAAGTTACAACGGCGGAGGAAATCCCCTGTATCCCCGACGAAGAGCTTATGCTCATTGACAACACACAGTGCGGATACGGTCAGGGAGTTCAGTTTGACGAAAACGGCAGACCTTACGGAGCAACTCAGTTCAACGACAGATACAGCAAGTATTATGCTTATGCTGTAAATGATACCGATGATAACACTGTCTGGCTCACCTTCGACCTTGGCTATGAAAACGGCTATACCGAGGTGATCTTAGATACCTTGAAGGAAAAGAATGTCAAAGCGATATTCTTTGTAACAGGCGGGTACTGCAAGTATGCCGACCCTGCCATAATTCAGAGAATTATTGACGAAGGACATGTTCTCGGCAACCACGGACAAAACCATAAATCCCTTGCAAGCCTTCTTGATTGTTCGATAACGGACGCCGAAAACGAGCTTACCGAAATTCAGAATTATATTCTTGACAAATACGGCTATGAGATGAAATATATGCGTCCGCCCGAGGGAGTATATTCCGAGCGTGCACTTGCACTTGCTCAGAGAATGGGCTATAAAACTCTTTTGTGGAGCTTTGCCTATGCCGACTGGGATACTTCAAACCAGCCCGATAACGCCGCCGCTTTTGAAAAGATAACGGCAAATCCTCACAGCGGAGAGATTATTCTTCTTCACGCTGTTTCAAAAACAAATACCGAGATTTTAGGAGATGTTATCGACTGCTATCGCGCAAAGGGATATGAATTTGCCATTCCCGAATAATTAAAGAATAAGGTCTGCACCAAAGTGCAGACCTTTGTTTTTATGCAACTAGTTGTCAAGAACAAAAGAGTTGCAGTCGGTACATTCGCATTTTGTGGGGTTGGCTTCGTGGGTTCCGATTTTAACAACATCGAGAGAACAATATCCCTCGGTCTTGACATTGTATTTGCAGTTTGCAACACTGCACTTGATACTTGAGTTCTTGTTCATAACATAAAACCTCCAAAATAAAATTTACTTCGATTTTGCTTTGATTTATCGGAGTACGAATTTAGTATTTTCAGATTTTCAATAAAAATTCCTCACTTATAATAAAAAAATATGACAAATTTATCGAAAATCTATTGAAATTTATGAATAACTATGTTATAATTTAACATATTGATATGTCAAGCCATTGATTTGACAATTTTTTTCGGAGGTATAATGTATGAGACTTGTTACCCGTTCCGACTTTGACGGCCTTGCGTGCGCCGCCCTTTTGAAAGAAGAGGGGATAATAGATTCCTGGAAGTTTGCTCACCCCAAGGACCTTCAGGATGGTCTTGTTGAAATAAACGAAAACGATGTTTTGGCGAATGTCCCTTATGTTGAGGGATGCGGAATGTGGTTTGACCATCATTCAAGCGAATTTGAAAGAAACGAGCTTGAAGGAAAGTATCTCGGCGAGAGCCGTCACGCTCCTTCCTGCGCGCGCATTATATATGAATACTATGGGGGGGACGACCGTTTCCCCAACTTCACCGAAATGCTTGAAGCTGTCGATAAAGTTGACTCCGGCCACCTTACTCCCTATGAAGTTATGCACCCTGAGGGATGGATTTTAATCGGCTTTATTATGGACCCGAGAACAGGTCTCGGAAGGTTCCGTGATTTCAGAATAAGCAACTATCAGCTGATGGAAAAGCTTATCGACTGCTGTCGCACTATGACTACCGATGAAATTCTTGCGCTTGACGATATCAAGGAACGCATCGTTCTTTATCGTGAACAGGCTGAGCTTTTTACAGAAATGGTACATAAATACACCACCGTTGAAAAGGATGTAATTATAACCGACCTTCGCGGAGTTGACACCATCTATGCAGGAAACAGATTTTTGATTTACAGCCTTTATCCCGAGCAGAACATTTCCGTCTGGATCGTTGACGGCAAGGGCGGACAGGGTTGCTCCTGCGCTGTCGGATACAGCATTATGAACAGAACATCAAAGGTAAATGTCGGCAAACTTATGCTCAAATACGGCGGAGGAGGACACCGCGCCGTAGGAACTTGTCAGTTCTCAGATGAAGAGCAGGATGTACTTGTTCCGAGATTGCTTGATGATATAGTTAATTACAGCGAAATTTACGGCGATATGTGGAAATAACATATTTTTTGCCGCAAACGCAGCAACGGCTTAATTGCAGTTGCTGCGTTTTTGGAGTATAAAAAAAGGGGGAGAAAGCGTTGACGGATATAAGCTATCATATTGCCGCGATAGCGTTGCTTTTTGTTGTTTATCTTTGTTATTATCTCAACAAAAAAACTCCCTTTTTCCATAATAAAAGCTTCTTTATATTTATTGTTTCCATTACGCTGTCGTCTGTATTCGGATTACTTTCCGACAGCGCAGACCACATTGTGAATATAAACCTGATTGGCTATATGTTAAAATGGTTTTATCACATTTTTCATGCCATGTGCGCTCCTACGGCGCTTCTCTATGCAATAAGCCTCAGAAAAGAATGGAAAAATTTTGGCAGACTTGAAAAAATCGGGCTGTTCGCTCCTCTTGCGGCGGTTGAAGCTCTTATTCTCACAAATCCTGTTACTGATTTTATTTTTACATATCAGAATATGTGCTATCACCGCGAAAAAGGAATGTTCTTCATCTATCTCGTTGCGGCGTACTATCTTTTTTATATAATTATTTATACCATCGTCAGCCGCAGAGATTTTTCAACCGGAGTGATGATTTCCATCTGTACGCTCGTTTCTGTTATATCAGGCGCAGTTCTTATCCAGATGATATTTCCTACGCAAAGAGTTGAAAATTTCGGGATGTCAATATGCGCTCTGACCATTCTTCTCACAATACAGAACCCTGCGTCCGTTGTCGATATATCAACAGGGCTTTATAACCGCAACACCCTTATAGCTATGACAAAATATAACTTTGAAAAGCGTAAGAAATTCTATATGCTCACCATAGTTATTGACGATTACGAGCGTTACAGCAAGTCTTTGGGCAGAAAGTTTACCTCGAATGTTATCAAGGAAATTGCAAAGGAACTTTTTTCGATGGGCGCCGAAAAAATCTATTATCTTGGCGGAGGAATAACCTGCGTCGAATTTCCGAGCTTTTCTGAAATAAATGTCAAAGTGTCAAAAATATGTGAACGCTTTGACCTTCCGTGGCATTTTAACAATAACTCGACCATAATTTCTGTAAGAATATGCGTTGCCGTTTGTCCGGACGACGCTGACAGCTCATCAAAACTGCTTGATATTGCAACATGGTTTGAAAGCAACAAAAATTCGGGAAAGGTGCTTTATTTCTCCGAGGTTGACAACAGCTGTCTTACCAGGGCGTCAGATGTCAAGGCGGCGGTGAAGTTTGCGGTTGTCAATGAAAGCTTTAAGATAAACTATTACCCCGTTTACTCCTTCGGTTCGGACAAAATATCCTATGCCGAGGCGCAGATGTATATCCCCGACAGCAGCTTAGGCGCTATTTCGTTTGAAGAATTTTTCCCCGTTGCAGAAAAGAGCGGTGATATCGCCGTGATAGGCGAAAGGACCTTTGAGGAGGTATGCCGCTTTATTTCATCGGGCGGACTTGAAAGCAACGGCTTTGACCATATCGAGATACCTGTTTCAGTTATTCAGTGCATGCAGGATAATATGGCGGAAAAATATATTGCCATGATGGAAAAATATAATGTTGCTCCGCAGAATATCTGTTTTCGTATCTCTGAAAGCATCACCGCCGAGCTTTCGCTTCTTATTGACAATTATATGAATAACCTCAGTCAAAAGGGGCTCAGCTTCTGCTTTGACAATTACGGAATAGGAAAGTCGGATATTTCTTTTATCTATAATCTTCCGTTTTCTTATGTCAAAATCGCGGGAAGCGTTATTTCTGCGGCGCTCAGCAACGGAAAAGCGGCGACAATGCTTGAAAGCACTCTCGCGCTTATGAACGAGCTTGGCATCAAAACAATAGCCGGCGGAGTAGACAGCGAAAACAGCTTCAGAATGTTATGCGATATGAAATGCGATTTTGCCGAGGGCGCTTTTTTCTCTCCCGCGCTTGACGCGTCCGAGTTGTCCGCATTTTCAAATAACTTTAAATCTCCCTTAAAAAAGGAGGCTGACAGTATTGCTCAAAACTAATATTTATTTTGATATATGCGCCTTCTTTATCTTTGCGGTGTTGCTTGTGTATCATCTGATAAAGAAAAGGATTCCGTTTATGCAGTATCGCGTTTATACTCTCATTGCGGCGTGCGGAATTTTTTCAACGCTGTTTGATATTGTCGGCGTGCTTACGCTCAACAGCATAAGTCACGCAAGCGTAACAACAAAATATCTTGCAAATATTTTTTACTATATCTTTGACAATCTCACCATTACCGCTTTTCTTGTATTCGTTCTTTGTATAGCAAAGATAGATATAAGTCAGGCTGTTCATCGCTGTCTGATATGGATACCTTATGTCATTGTTTTTCTGCTCGTTGTCACAACGGGAGCAACTCACTTTGTATTTTATTTTGACGAGCATGAAGTCTTTACAAAAGGCGTTATTTATGCCTCTATGTATTTTGTATTTATCTACGACCTTATCTATGCGGGAATAATAATAGCGATGTACCGCAAGCTTTTTACGGCAAAACAGCTTGTTGCGCTGTGCTCAATAATCGTTATGGCAATTTCTGCAATGCTTGTTCAGGCATTTTTCCCGACTTTGCTTGTTGAAAACTTCACCTTTGCTCTTTGTTGCGTCATTACTGTATTCTTTATTCAGAATCCCGATGAAGTTTATGACGAAACGACGGGAGCAATGCGCTATTCGATGTTTGTCAAGTTTTTGGGCTCCGAATTTATTTCAAGAAAAAAATTTGCCATTCTCATAGTTCACATAAGGGATTATCGCATAATTCAGGAAAAGTTAGGCTCAGAGTGCGTTGACAATATATTTGCCGAAATAGTAAAATTTCTTTCAAAGCTTCAAAAAGACAGCATTGTTTCAAGAATAAACAACAGAGCGTTTGCCGTAAAAATAAAAGATGTTAAGGGAACAGGTATCGAGGAATGTCTTAAAAAGATTCAGGCGCGCTTTGACAGTAACTGGAAAAACGGAAACGACACGGCTGTTCTTACCGAGCAGACGACCGTTATAAAATGCCCCGAAGATATAAGGAGCGTAAGCGAATTTTATGACGCTGTTGACGCTGTTATGCGCGTTAAAAACATTAAAAAGCCTGTTATCAATCTTGGCGATATCGTTGATGTAGTGCATATTGACGCCGTAAGAGCGGCAATAAGAAACGCCGTTGCCGAAAACGGCTTTGAGGTATATTATCAGCCGATATATTCTACCGAAAAGAAAAAAATCATAGCCGCCGAGGCGCTTGTCAGACTTAACGACAAGGAGCTTGGCTTTATCTCACCCGAAATTTTTATCCCGATGGCTGAAAAGGACGGTTTTATTCTCGATATAGGCGAGTTTGTATTTGAGAGCGTATGCAAATTCATATCCGAAGAAAATATTCGCCAGAAGGGAATAGAGTATATCGAAGTCAACCTTTCGGTAGTTCAATGTATGCAGCATAAGCTTGCCGACAGATTTATATCAATAATGAAAAAATACAATGTTCCGCCTGAGAGCATAGTTTTTGAAATAACAGAAACAGCCGCGGTAAGCTCTGTTATCAACCTGACAAGAAATATTGACGCTTTTACCGAAAACGGCATAAAGTTTGCGCTTGACGATTTCGGAACGGGATACTCGAATATATCCTATGTTTATGCTTTGCCCTTTGACTGCGTTAAAATCGACAAGAGCATCCTCTGGTCGTCGCTTGACAACCCCAAAGCCTATGCAACCTTAAAAAGCACCTTTCTTATGTTACAGCAGTTGGGCGTTGAGGTTGTTATGGAGGGCGTTGAAACAGTCGAGCAGATTGAAAAGCTGTTACAGCTAAAATGCGATTATTTTCAGGGCTACTATTTTTCAAAGGCGGTCCCCGGAACAGACTTTGTAAAATATATAAATAATTTCAGCCTTACTCCCGAACTTTGCGGATAAAATTAAAGCGTTTATATGACTTGTTCATATAAACGCTTTTTGTTACATTATCTCTTTGCTGTCAAGAATTATTGTGAATGGACCGTCGTTCAAAAGTGATACTTTCATATCCGCCCCGAACACACCCTTTTCAACTACTTTTATTTCCTCTTTGCATTTTGATATGATGTATTCATACAGCCTGTTCGCATCATCGGGAAGCCCCGCGTTAATGAACGAAGGTCTGTTGCCCTTTTTGCAATCGGCATAAAGAGTAAACTGAGAAATCAGCAAAAGCTCGCCGCTGACATCATTAAGGCTAAGGTTTGTCTTTCCGTTTTCGTCCTCAAAAATCCTCATCCCGATGAGCTTTTTCACCATTTTGTCGGCAATTTCTTCATTGTCCTCTTTTCCTATTCCTATGAGAACAAGAAAGCCTTTTCCGATTTTTCCTACGGTAACATTATCAACATCAACGCTTGAAGATGTCACCCTTTGTATCACAAATTTCATAGATACTCCTTTAAAATTAAGGAGGCACCCATTGGCGAGTGCCTCCGCTTTTTATTCCTTGTATTCAAAAATACCGTTTGAATGTCTGCCGTTCTCATTTTTATTGAGAAGAAGCGTGCTGTCGGTGCATCGTAAAAGACCTTTGATGTCCTTTGCGTCTGTGGGGAAGCAAGCCGTTCCGACTGCGACTTCAACTCTTATCTCAGTATCATCGGGAGTGGTAACGACAACATTTGTAAGAAGCTCATAAAGATTTTTTATCTCGGTTTTATAGCTCATCACATCGTCGTTTCCGAAGAATATCGTAACAAATTCATCGCCCGAAAGTCTTGCGGTGATGGCGTTTTTTTCGTTTGAAACCGAATCAAGAACAAGCGTTGCCGCCTTAATCAGCTTGTCGCCGTTTTCGTGACCGTATGTTTCGTTGATGTATTTGAGGTTGGATATATCCCAGAGAGCGACAACAGCGTTTTTACATTCTGAAAGAATTTTTTCGGCCTTGATAAAGAACGAGCGCCTGTTGATAATTCCCGTGAGCGAGTCGTAGTTACGCTCGTATTCAATGCGCTTTCTTTCAAGTATCTCGGCGGTGATATCGGTTATAACGCCGATGATATAGTCGCTGTTTTCAAAGGTGTTTATCTTTATCCACTGACCTGTTTCCTCGTTGTCCTTTTCCTTGTTTATGTGATGACTTCCCGCATAAGAAGCGTTGTCAGGCGAGGTTATCTTGTCATAAATCTCAGCCCATTCGCGCTTGTCAATGTATCCGTTGACAATAATGGCGGGATTAAGCTGAAGAACATTTACAATGGAATTTGACACGAATACCTTGTCGCTCTTCTTGTCAAACTCAAAGGTTGCTATGGGAGTGTTTGTAAGGTCGATTATCTTTGAGTTTTTGGTGAGCCTTGTAGCAAGCTCTCCGCTGTATTCTTCAATCATTCCCGAAAGTTTGTCTATTTCGTTTATGTTTACTCTTTCAAGAACAGCATTTTTTGATTTATCGGTATTTTCGACGGTTTTCATCAGCTTTGCAACGGGCGAGGTGATAAGGTTTGTCACAATAATTGCAATAAGGAGAGCGATAAGCGCCGATGACCCGATAGTTATAAACGAAAGTCTCTTCATCAAGGACGCTTCGCCCGAAACAAATTTTTCAGGTACAACTCCCACAAGAAGCCATTCTTCGTTGTCGGCAAAATATGAGTCGCTGTCATAAATATCAAGCGTATTCTTATATATGTAACAGCTTCTTCCGTCCGGCTGCTCAACAAAAATCGCATTGTCGCCGTAATTATCGTCAAGCTTTGAGGTTGAAACATTTAGCATTTTTTCTTCGCTCGGCTCAATGGTGCCTGTTTTTATGGAGCTTATAATGTCAATTCTTCCGTTTGAACGGTCAAAGAGAAGATATCCGCTTCGCGTTGCCGAGGCGAGCTCATAATCCGGCATAAGCTTTTTCATTGTGTCTTCGGATATTTCAAAGCCGATTATTCCGATGAATGTACCGTCCGACGCTATAATGGGGCTTGAATACGAAATAACCTTTCCGTCGTTTTCAAAAACGGAATGAGGGCCTGCCCAGTATGAGAAATCGCTGTCGGAATGTGCAAGGGACTTCTTTTTGTATGTCGCAGGCATTGAATAGAACGAGAAAGAAATGCCTGTTTCGTCGTTTTCGATTGAAAAGTCAATTTCATCGCCTATTTTAAAGCTCTTGTCAAAGCTTTTCTTGGCGTTGTTGCCGTATATTACAGAAATTCCGTTCTCGGTCTTTCTTAAATAGAGCGCAGAATGTGAGGCAGGGTTCTGCGAAGCGCTCGTATCAAGAATGATAAATGCGCCTGAAACCGTTTCATTGTCCATAATATCAAGCAGTTTATCCTCAGCCACCGCGGTTATTGCTCTTATTTTAGGCATATTTCCCGATATGCTCTGAAAACTTGAAGAGAATGTATCGCCCTCGGCTTGCTGTTCGTCAGTTTCAGCGAGCGTCACTATCGTCTCGTTTTTGCTGCTTTCGAGAAGCTTCTCAATGTCTCTTGCAAGATATTCCGCTTCCTTCTGAGTTTCCTTTGCGGAACTTAAAAGACAGCTTTCAAGCTTTTCGCTTCGGCTTGCGGCTATCAAGGATATATTCCTCGATGTTTTTCTGTCTATGTATTCAAAATTTCCAAAATAATTGAACAGAACAACGCAGAGCAAAAACTGTATAATTATTGCGGAAATAACGGTAACAAAAATCTTAGCCTTTAAGGATACAGCCTTTTTTCCCATATTCATCCTCCGTTCTTGAAATAGAAATATGTAATCATTATCACTATATCACATTTTTTTAATAAAATCAACGGTAAAACCCATTTTATTTTATTAAGGAGGATATTTTTGACGGAAATGTATGAAAAGCTGTTGAAAAAAGCAAAAATTTCTTGTTTTATTTTAAATATTGTGTTATAATTACTCTATATATATTTTTCATAATCGGGGGGTTGAACATTGAAGCTTCTGCATATTTCCGATTTACACATTGGCAGAGTAATTTACGGTTTTGATATGACCGATGACCAGGAATTTATCCTTTCAAAAATAATACATACGGCGACGGTTGAAAAGGTTGACGCCGTTCTTGTTGCGGGCGATGTTTACGACAAGAGCATACCGTCGGCAAGAGCTGTCGAGGTTCTTGACAAATTTATTACCGAGCTTTCAGAAAAAGGCATTTCGGTCTATATGATAAGCGGAAATCACGACGGAAGGGAACGCCTTTCGTTCGGAAGCCGTCTGATGAGCTCAAAGGGAGTAATGATATATTCAAATTTTGACGGTGAGCTTAAAAAGTTTACGCATAATGACCTTTTCGGTACCGTTAACATCTTTATGCTTCCGTTTGTGCGCCCTGAAAATGTAAAGCAGTATTATCCCGACGATAAGATAGAAACCTATGATGACGCTGTAAGGGCGATTATTTCCCACGCGGAGATAAACCGCAGGGAAAGAAATGTCCTCATAGCGCACCAGTTTGTCACCAATAGCGGAGCAGAGCCTGTAAGGTGCGAGTCGGAGCAGATTACAATAGGCGGACTTGACAATGTTGACGCCTCGGTTTTTGACTGCTTTGATTATGTTGCGTTAGGGCATATCCATTCGGCGCAAAGCATAGGCAGAGACTGCGTAAGATACGCAGGCACTCCGCTTAAATACTCTTTGTCGGAAATTAAGCAGACAAAGTCCGTGACTATTGTCGGCATTGAAGAAAAGGGTAATGTGACAATAGACAAGATACCCGTTTCTCCAAAAAGAGATATGCGAATGATCAAGGGCAGACTTTCTGACCTTATGAAGACGACAATTTCTCTTGACGACGAGGACTATATCTATGCTGTTCTCACCGATGACGACGAGCTTTATGACGCTGTCGGCAAGCTCCGCTCAATATACCCTAACCTTATACATATTGATTTTGACAACAAACGCACCGCGCACAACGCAGAGATTGCAATGGCAGAAAGTCTTGCAGAAAAGTCACCCGAGGAGCTTTTTGCAGAATTTTATCTTGCTCAGAACGGAACGGAGCTGACGGAAGAAAAGCTTGCAGTTGTCAGAAAAGCATTTGAGGAAGGAGCGACAGACCTGTAATGAAACTTATTAAGCTTACGCTTTGCGCTTTCGGTCCTTATGCAGAAAAGGCTGAGGTCGATTTTGAAAAGTTTGGTCAGAAGGGGCTCTTTCTCATAACGGGCGACACGGGAGCAGGCAAGACAACTATCTTTGACGGTATATGCTATGCCCTGTTCGGAAAAGCCAGCGGAGACAACAGAACTTCGGATATGATACGAAGTGACTTTGCAAGCGACAGCACACCAACCTATGCAGAGCTGATTTTCTCTCATAAAGACGAAATCTACACGGTAAGAAGAAACCCTTCATATAAAAGAAGAAAGAAGAACGGCGACGGCGAAACAGTAGAGAACGCCAACGCAACTCTTGAAACAAAGAACTATACCTGCGCGGGAGAAAAGAATGTAAACGCTGAAATTGAAGCTATTTTAGGAGTGGACTACAAGCGTTTCAAATACATAGGTATGCTTGCTCAGGGCGAATTTTTAAAGCTTCTTCATGCAGACAGCAAGGAACGCTCCGAAATTTTCAGAAAGGTTTTCGATACCGCTTATTTTCAGTCGTTCCAGAATGTCTTGAAGGCAAAAACTGCCGAAATATCTTACTCTCTTGACAGAAACACCGACGCTCTGAAGCAGTATTTTGACGGAGTAAATTCTGAAAACGAAGAAAGCGAGCTTGCAAAGCTTGTTGCCGAAAAGGATGTAAACAAAACTCCCGACCTTATCGCTATGCTGTCGGAGCAGAACGAAAAGGACACCGTTTTGCGCGATGAAAAGAAAGAACTTTTTGACGCAAAGCGCGAGGAAATGCAGAAAATTCACACCGAATATTCAAAAGCGGAGGAAACAAACAAGCTTTTCGACGAATATGAGGCTCTTGACAAAAAGCTTGAACAGCTTGACGGCAAGAGGGAAGAAATTTCTCAGAAAGAGCAGAAAATCGCCCTTGCCGATAAGGCGCTCACAAAGGTTATGCCCTTTGAAAGTGCGATGAAAAGAGAAAAACAGCTTTTTGACGAAGCGACAAAGGCTCTTGACGAACTCAAAATCGCCGCAGAGGACGCTGCTCCCAGACTTGAAGAGCTTGAAAAAGAACTCATTCACTGCCAGGAGCAAATTCCCGAAAGAAACGCAAAGCTCAGCCGTATAGAACAGATAAAAAGACATCTGCCGAGATACGATAACCTTATTCTTCTTGGCACACAGATTGAAAAATTAAAAGCGCAGGACAGTATCTTTGAAGCCGCAGAAACAGCGGCAAGAGAAGCAGGGGAGTCCGCAAAGGAAGAACTCGCCGCCTGCGAAAAGGAGCTTGCCGAAGTTTCGGACGCAGAGGTGCGTATGATTTCCTCTGAAACGAAAATTCAGAAAATCCAGCTTCGCTATGAAAAGGTCGAGGCAATGGCGAGCCTTACAAAAGAAATGCTCACGCTCAACAACGAACTGAAAATGCTCCGCAAAAGCTATTATACCGTTGAAAAAAGCTACAATAACGCTCTTGACGAATACACAAAGGCGGAGTTTGCATTCTTCCGCTCACAAGCAGGCATAATGGCTTCGGAACTCCAGGACGACAAGCCTTGTCCCGTATGTGGCTCGTATCATCACCCCAACCCCGCAAAGATGGAAGAGGGCGCAGTGAGCGATGAACAGCTTGCAGAGCTTCGCGAAACAAGGGACAGACTATTCAAAAGGCTTCAGAATGCGGCAAATTCGGCAAACGAAAAGAGCGCCGCATTTGAACAGACCGCTCAACACCTTAAAGCTGAGACCGACAAATTCTTCCCCGATGTTGAAGTGACTATCACAAACCTGCCCGAGCTTATTTCCGCCGAGCAGAAAAAGCTTGAAGATGAAGCGAGGGAACTTGAGGGCGAACACAAGATTATTGAAGAAGCAAAGCAGAAAAAAGCCGAGCTTGAAACAAAAATCACCGAACTTCGCACAAAGGTCTCCGACTCTGAAAAAACTCTTGCAGAAAAGATAAAGGAACGCGCCGATACTGTCAGCGCCGTAAAGGAAAAGACAGCGTCCTATGAAAATGTTATGTCGTTCCTTGATTATCCCACAAAGGACGAGGCTTTGTCGGCAATATCCGAACTTGAAACTGCTCTTGCCGAGATGGAAACTGCTCTTAAAAACGCAGAGACCGCTTATAACGAATGTAAGATACTCGTTGAGAACAACAGCGCAGTTATCAAAGAGGGCGAAGAAAGAAAGCAGTCCGCAGAAAACGACTATAACACTGCTCTTGAAGCGTACAAGACCGCTCTTTCGGAAAGCGGATTTGACGCCGAGGAAGCTTACAGGTCCGCAATTATCGAGGAAAGCGTTCTGTCCGCGATGAAGAAAGAAGTCGGCGAATTCAATAAGAATTTCACCGCCGAAAAGGCAAGATACGAACAGCTTTCCGAGCAGGTCAAGGGCAGACAGCGCGCCGATGTTTCGGAGCTTAAAGCTAAGAACGACATTCTTTCAAAGGAAACGGAAGTTATCGAGGGCGAATATATAAAGGTAAGCTCACGACTTGACGGCAACGCAAAAACTCTTGAATTTATCAAGGAAAAATTTTCACAGAGAACGCGCCTTGAAAGTGAATACTCATCTGTATGCGACATTTCAAAGACTGCAAACGGTGAGCTTTCAGGCAAGCAGAAGATAACCTTTGAGCAGTATGTTCAGCGGACATATTTCCGCAGGATACTTGACAAGGCAAATGAGCGTCTTTTGCAGATGAGCGAGGGAAGATACCTTCTCATTCAGCAGGAGGACGCGGACAATCTTCGCAGAAATTCGGGGCTTGAAATTGATGTTTACGATAACTTTACGGGTAAGCCGAGAACGGTAAAATCCCTTTCGGGCGGAGAAGGCTTCAAGGCTTCACTTGCGCTTGCTCTGGGACTTTCGGATGTTATCCAGAACAACAGCGGAGGAATACATATTGAGTCTATGTTTATTGACGAAGGCTTTGGCGGACTTGATGCAGTATCTCTCGAACAGGCGATAGGCGTTCTTAACAGCCTCACCCAGAGCGACAGACTCATAGGAATTATCTCTCATGTTCCGGAGCTTAAAGAGCGTATCGACAAGAAAATCTATGTAAAAAAGACAATGACTTCAAGCGAGATAGTCTGCTCTTAAAAAATAACGGTATCGTGCAGAATGCTGTACGATACCGCTTTTTTTAATAAAAATAACCGCCTTGCCGTTGATGTGAAGCATAAAACCCGCACTCAGCAGGTGGGCAATGCCCCCATTGTTTCGCGCTCCCTTCGTCCGCAAAAGCGGGAGGTCTGCAATCCGCAACGGGAGGACAAATCCCTATATTTATGTGTTGGATTATAAAAATCACACCTGACGAACAAGGCAGAATGTCTTTCTGAATTTAGTATAACACGGAGAAAACAAAAATACAATAGAAAATTTTGTTAATTTAAAATTCGTCTTCTTCATCGTCAAAGTCGTCAAAGATATTTTCAATTCTTTCAAGAAAAATAGAAGCAATGCGCTCAAACTCTTCATCGTCCTCGATAGACACCATAAGCTCCTCATCGCCCTCGAACTCTGATTTTAAAATGGTAAGTTCGCCATCGTCGCTGAGTAAATCCTCGGCATTTGGATAATAGGGTGTAAGTGCATAGTAACGCTCACCGTCAAGCTCCATCGCGTCAAGAAGCTCAAAGGTCTGTTCTTCGCCCTTTTCGTCGACAAGAGTGTATAAATCGGGAGTGTAGTTTATTTCATTTTCGTTAGACATAAAATTCTCCTTTAATAATAAAATAAGGGCGAGAAAACTCACCCGACAAGATTAATTATATCACTACTGCAAATTACTGTCAATAGTCAAACTTGACAAATAATTTCAATAAAACTTATCCACATTTTTATGAAAAAACTGTTGACATTTCACAAAAGCAGTGGTATATTATAGACATAGAGAAAAACACAAGGTGTTAAGCTCTAAGATAATAACGATTCCCGTGATGGACAGGGTATCAGTTAAATAAGTATCGGAAAGGCAGGCGTGTCCGTTGGATAAAAACTCAGAAGTCATTTCAGAGCAGAACTTTTTCATAGGCTCGCTTGTAGCCGTACTGTAACGCCGTTGTTGCTTTTGACGGAGTTTAAAAGAGCTTTTAAAGCCTCTCCGTAATTCAGACGATTAGTCAATCAAATGGTATTCGGTAAAAAAAGCTCGCCGTAATCTGCTTATCAGAAGGGTTTTGCTCTTGAAATTTTCGGATTATGGGTCTTTATCGGAACAGCTTCAACAGCTGTTTGCGGTATAAACCAGAACTTGAACCGCTAAGGTTTGATTATATTTTGGCTACGAAAAATTTTTCACGAAAGGTTGAGTCCTATGTACCGTTAAAGCTGAAATCTTTTTAAAGAGAGGTTATGCTTATGATTTTTGGTGCATTTACCGTTAAAATTTGAAGAGATTGGAGTGAGACCACCCGAAAGTTCAGCTAAACGATGAAAGTCGTTCACTTCTTGAATTTTTAATCGGAGGGAGTTGGCAATCAAAATGGTAATTATGATGCCCGCTTTTCACAATCTGAATATTAAAAATAAACCGTAAGGGGTGAGTCCGACAGGACAGTTAATTTAGCGGATATTTCCGCACGGGTTAAAAATTCTCAGTAAAGAGTTGATTACAATGCCAAAGGTTTATAATAAAAATATTTAAACGGTTAGGAGTGATTCCCTTGGCATAAATTCAGTCGATTAGGTTTATCGACAAACTTTACATAAATTATTAAGGTAGCAGGCAAAAGCCTCTCCCTTTTCAATTTGTCTTTTTTTCAAGAGTAAGCGAATAAATACTGCCATTGTCCGATTCAACGGGCTTTCTGTCCTGACCGACAGGGTATATGCAGGAAAGAACTATTTTTGATACATCCCCCGAAAGACCTTTGTATTCCCCGACAATAACAGCCGTTTCCCCGGGTTCGACAACAGAATAGGACGAAAATTTATATGCGTATGTTTTCCCGTCCGAAACGACTTCAAGCATCGGCGGAACTGATTCTTTTCCGATGGAATAATATGCGTAATCGTTGTTTACCATTTTAATCTCGGCACGCTTGCCCTCAACGGTGTTGTATATCACAACGCTTTCGGCGTGCAGAGTTTTTTTGTCGCCCGACATTTCATAAGGTTTTGCAGAAAGTGCGCCGTTTATCAGAATACGGTTAAAACCCGTCTTTTTCTGCGTGATGACATATTCATAAAAATCTTCGGTGATTTCCTTGCCGTTAAGGTCGTATTTCAAAATACCGCTTATTTTATAGATTACATCGTCTGTCCCCGTGACAAGCTCAGCGTCGTTTACATAGACATCTTTCAGCTTTTTTTCATCGAGAAAAGCGTTTTGCGACATTCTCAATTCAAACTGCTCCTTTGTTTCAAAAGCCTTTGAAATCTGAGAAAGATATTTTTCGTATGCGGTTGTGTAATTTTCGTTGATAAGGCAGTTGTAATACCCCGTGACTATCTCTTCGGGAGTTCCCGAAACAGCTTCGTCCTTGGAGGAAGCTTTACATCCCGTAAAAGCGAATGCAGTAATCACGGCAAGCATAAGTGCTGACAATTTTCTGAGCAAGCAAATTCACCTCGCAAACAATTCTGAAAATAATTTTATCACCTTTGACAAGCGTTGTCAAATAAAAAGAAAAATATACAAATCCTATAAAACATATATGTTTTTTATTTGCACTATATTGCACTTTGCCGAAGAGGAAAAAATGTCAAAAAAATGAGCATAAATTTGTTGTCGGATATGTACTGTCAAGAAAAAAATAAAGTTATAAATTAGATATATTCAACAAAAATAACGCCTGAAAAAATTTCAATCCTTTGTTTGCCAAACACATTTTCGGGAAGTATAATCAATGTATCAACCAAACGGAGGAAAAACAGATGGCAAACAGCACAGTATCAACAAACACACAAAAAAGGAGTATGCTTTACAGAATTATCGCTGTGGGACTTATGGCGGCTCTGGCGTATGTCGGAAACTATCTTCAAATCAAAATAC
>CALZLD010000021.1 GCA_945788225.1 uncultured Clostridia bacterium | reverse complement strand
ACATTGCCCGAGGATTTTATCGTTATCGAAGCATAGGGAGTAAGTCCGCCGATAACCGAGTCGTCCGTTGCTATACGCTCAAATCTGAAATTGAAAAGATATTTGAAAATATTTCTGAACTCGTCAACGGTCATTTCCTTGCCGTTCATAGTTGCCGTAAAGGTTTCTTCCGAAAGCTTTCCGCTCTTTGTTATCTTATCCTGACGGGTTCTTGTCTTTATTGTGATTTCGTCCGTTGTGTCGGCGACAGCCTTATAAACATAGCTTACGGCGATATCCGAAACATCTATCTTCATCCAGGGCAGAACATCGGAGCTTATTGAATAGATTATATTCTCCTTGCCCTTTACCATAGCAAGATAGCTTTCCGTTCCGTTATCCGAAACAGCCTTGTTTCCGATATAAAGCGTTTCTTCTCCTGCGTCGCTCTGCATTGAGATAACTGCAAGCGGGTTGTCAAGTCCTGCTGTGACAAGGTCGCCCTCAGATACGGGATAGCGCACCGCCGATATTGCCGTTATGCCGTAAAGACCGTTGGGGAGAATATACTTTATCGTTTCGGTTAGCTTTAAGTCAACGGGCTCTGTGAGGATAAATGTTTCCTGATTTTCGTCATATTCCATTGATATTGTATAGGGGAAATCCCGTCTTTCGATTTTAAGCTGTCTTACCGTGGGGAGCTTGTTGTTCTCGTCCCTTTGGGGAGTTTTTGTGACAACGGGGCTTATAAGGTTTTCCTTAGCAATACCCAGAAACAATGTCAACGGAGATTTTGAAACGGTATGAACTGTCTTTTCGCCCTCAAAGCAGAAGTACACGCTTTCATAGTCCGCTTTGGGAATGTCGTTTCCTATGCAAAGGACTTTCTTGTCGCCGTTTTTAAATGTCACGGAAACCTTTGCCGTCGGGTTTTTAAGACCGTATTTGTTAAGGTCCGTAGCATTTTCTTCAATGACATTCTGAGAAACAAGGCTTGACGCTCTTTCAACAAGGGCTGTGATATAAGCGTCATAAAGCTCTACTTCTTCAAGACCTGTCACCGTGAGCTTTCCCGATGAATTTCTCTTTATCTCGAATTCGCCCTTTTCGTTTTTCACTTTAAGCTCGGTGATACTGTCGGGCGATTTTTCATACAAAAGCCTTGAAGTAACCTCGGCGACGGTAGTTGTACTCTGCGAGCTTTCGGTATCATCTTTCGGCTCTGTTACAAAAAGTGCAATAAGTGCCACTAAGAGAATTACTATCGCCACGGCTATCGCAATAAGCGTTTTTTTGGTATTCGCACCCATTACTTATGTTTCCTCCTGATATAAACGACCGTTCCCGTTACTGCTATTGCAAGGGGGATAAGAACTGTCGCTATTACCGACATAAACTTTGTCTGCTTGTCGGTTGCTTCAAGCATATCGTTCACAAGGCTCTTGGGAGCTATCACTATCGACTGCTCCTTGCCGTTGAGCTTGTTTATTGCGTTGAAGATATACTCTGCGTTGTTAAGAGTAGTATACTCAAAATAGGGCGACATAAGCATCTCGGGCGATGTAAGCACTAAGATGTGGCTTCCCGTTCTTGAATTAGCGTTCATTGAATCGTACTTCGAGCCTACAGCCATAACGGGCTGTTTTGCTCTGTCAAGAGTCATCGGGTCAAGAGTTGATGTGTCCGCGTCGGCAGGGATAACAACACCCGTTTCAGCTGTCGAGAGAAGTACCTGGGTTTCTCTTGTGTCCTTTAAATCCCACAAAATCTCAATGGGAGAAGGCGTTGGCATAAGCACGGGCAGGTTCTTGTTCTGAAGATTTTCAGCATATCTGCTGTTGTATTCAAACGAGCGGATAGCATAAGAAGTACCCGTTGACATAAGGTTGCTTGTGTCAAGGTCTAAAACTCTTCCCGTTGTTACCTTCAGGCCGTAGCCTGCAAGGAGGTTGTTGAGGTTTGTCATCTCGCCCTGCTTGTATGAGCCGATGTAGAAGAAGCTCTTGCCGTGTTTTCCTCCGTTATAAAGGAACTTTTCGATTTTGTCCGCCATATCGGGAGAAAGGTCCGAAACGGGAGTATTAAGGATTACCATTGAAGCATCCGACGGGATTTCACCGAGAGTCGGGTCTATTTCTTCAATCTCATATCCGTTTGCTATCATCATTTCAGTAAGGCTGTTGATATAGAAATAAGATTTGTCCTTGATAACAACCGCCTTAATCACCTTGTCGTCAACAACATTCATAATAGCCGATGTGACAGCCTGCTCCGTAGTGTTTGAAGCGTCCATCGAGCTTGATGTGCTGTTTAAGGTGTAGTCGATAAGGTCGCCCTGAGAAAGCGGTTTGATTTTGTTTCCGCATACAACAACGGCGATGTAGTTTGTAAGGTCGCCCTTATAGATATTGCTGTACTGAGTAAAGATTTCGGGGTTGGTCTGAATGTTTGCGTATTCAACTGTTACACGGTCGGAATATGTTTCGTATTTATTCAGCACCTCGACTATTGATTTACCCTCTTTGCCAAGGTCGTTGAGTGAGCGTTCCTCCATAAAGACGGTTATCTTTATGTCCTTGTCAAGAGTTTTGAGATAATCCTTTGTGGCGTCGGTAATTTCATAAACCTGCTCTTTTGTAAGGTCTATTTTTATATCCGCCCTTTTTACAAGCTTTGCGACAACAACATTGAGAAGTATTACCGCAACGATGAAAAGAACGGTTATTCCCACAGAAACTGCGCCGTATTTAAAACGCTGTTCTTTAAAAATATTCTTGTTCATATTAAAATCCTCTTCCTTTCACTGCGGTAAAGATTAACCCCAACGGCGCTTTTCAAGAACCTTTACGGTGAGAAAATTCATAACCGCCGCAAAGCTTATAAAGAAAAGTATTGCCGAAATGTTTATTATGCCGTATGTGAACTCGTAGAATTTTGTCAGGAATGAAAGTGACGATACCATTGAAGCTATTGTTTTATTGGGGATAAACGACGCTATCATATCTATCATATAAATGACTATCATACAGGCAAAGCTGCCTATTGCCGAAACAATCTGGCTTTCTGTCAATGACGATATGAAAAGTCCGACAGATATAAACGCCATTCCCAATACAGCCATTCCGACAGTATAGCAGACAACAAGCTGCCATTCAACCGCCGAATAGATAGAGAGCATAAATGCATAGATGAAAAATACAGCCATTCCCGAAAGGAACACAACGGTTGCGGCAAAGAACTTGCCGAGAACTATCCCAGTGAGGCTTACGGGCGCCGTGAGCAGGCACTGGTCTGTCTTGTATTTTTTGTCCTCGCTCAGAAGTCTCATTGTGAGAATGGGAATGATAAAGAGCAGAACAGAGAACATATTGTCATAAATTCCGCCCATATTCGTGGTCTTGTTATAAAGGCAGACCGCCTGGAAGAATATGCCCGAAAACAGAGTAAACACCGCAAGATAAACATAAACTATCGGCGATGTGTAATAAGCGACGAGTTCTCGTCTGAAAATTGCTTTCATTACTTTTTACCTCCGTTGTCTTTTTTCTCCTGCTTTTTTTCCTTTTTGGCAGTAGTGATATTTTCGCCCATCGTGACTTTGAGGAAGATGTCCTCAAGAGTAAGCTCGGCGGATTTAAGCCCTAAGATATAGCGGTTCTTTTCCGCCACTCTTGTAAAGAGCTCTTTTCTTATATCGGTGTTGCCGTCGGTCTCAATTGTGTATTCAAAAACGCCCGGCTCTCTTTCAAAGTCCGCTGTGACTTCCACAACGCCCGATATACCCTTAATGAGCTTTATGTTTTCGTCACGGCTTCCGTCAATGCGCACGATAATGCGATGGTCGCCCGAAAGGGACTTCGAGATATTCTCTGCGGTATCGTTTGCGGCGATTTTGCCTTTATTGATGATAACTATCTTGTCGCACACCGCCTGAATTTCAGAAAGAATATGTGATGAAAGAATAACTGTGTGACGCTCGCCCAGCTTTTTGATAAGGTTTCTTATGTCGATTATCTGCTGAGGGTCAAGACCTACCGTGGGCTCGTCAAGAATAAGTATAGGCGGATTTCCGATAAGTGCCTGAGCAAGTCCCACTCTTTGCTTATAACCTTTTGAAAGGTTCTTTATTATTCTTTCATAGACATCGGTTATCTTGACAAGGTTGCATATCTGCTTGATATGCTCCTCTCTCGGAGATTTGCACTTTTTGAGGTCATAGATAAAGTCAAGATATTCCTTTACGGTCATATCAAGATAAAGGGGAGGAATTTCAGGAAGATAGCCTATCTGCTCCTTTGCTTTGATAGGGTCCTTTAAAATATCCACTCCGTTTATGAGCGCCTGTCCGCTTGTCGCCGAAAGATAACCTGTAAGCATATTCATCGTTGTCGATTTTCCTGCGCCGTTAGGCCCTAAAAAACCGAGGATAATTCCGTCCTCAACGGTGAACGATATATCGTCGACAGCTTTTTTGTCGCCGTAATACTTACATAGATTTTTTACTTCTATCATCTGTTCTGCCTCCTTGTGCAGCATTTTTTCGCCGTAAATATTCTATTACCGTTATGTGATAATTCTGTGTCAGAATTAAGATAATTTTTCTATGCCCTTTTCAATTCGTGCAACAGTATCTTCTTTTCCGATAAGATAGCAGAGTTCGACAGCTCCTCCGGGGGTGAACTGCTTACCCGAAACGGCTGTTCTTACGGGCCAGAGGATATAGCCGTTCTTTACGCCCATTTTTTCAACAAGTCCGAAGAGTGCGTTGTGAATGTTGTCAACTGTCCAGTCGGAAATTTCTTTCAATACGGGCAGAGCCTCTTTGAGTGCCACAAGAGAAGTCTGTTCATCGGTCTTCATCTTCTTGTGGCAGTACATAGCCGTGTCGTATTCGGGCAGAGCGTCCAGAAAGTCGACCTGCGAGGGAATATCGGTAAAGATTTCTGTTCTCGGCTGTAAAACTTCCGCTAAAAGCGCAAAGTCGATGTCCTCTCTCTTAACCGTCTGCTTGATATAGGGGAGTGCCTTTTCCAAAAATTCCTCTTTTGATAATTTTCTGATGTACGCGCCGTTAATAGCTTTAAGCTTTACAGGGTCAAAGATAGCAGGCGACTTTGAAAGTCCGTCTATTGAAAATTCCTTGATAAGTTCATCAAGTGTGAATATCTCATTTTCTCCCTTGGGCGCCCAGCCGAGCAGTGCGATGTAGTTCACAACAGCTTCGGTCATAAAGCCCTTTTCGATAAGGTCGTTGAACGAAGCGTCGCCGTTTCTCTTTGAGAGCTTTTCGGTAGCGTTCTTCATAATATGCTCAACATGAATGTACTTCGGCGGTGTCCAGCCGAATGCCTCATAAAGCAGGTTATATTTGGGCGACGACGCAAGGTATTCGTTACCTCTTACAACATGAGTTATACCCATCAGGTGGTCGTCAACGACATTTGCAAAGTTATAGGTGGGCATTCCGTCCGTCTTTATTAGTATCTGGTCGTCAAGGGTTGAATTTTCAACGGTGATGTCGCCGTATATTTCATCGTGGAAGGTAGTTGTGCCTTCTGTGGGAACCTTCTGTCTTATAACATAGGGTATGCCTGCATCAAGCTTTTCTTTGATTTCCTCGGGAGAAAGGTTACGGCAATGTCTGTCGTACATAGGCGAAATTCTTGAAGCTACCTGAATTTTTCTTACCTCTTCAAGACGCTCCTTGTCGCAGAAGCAGTAGTATGCGTGTCCGCTTGCAACGAGCTTTTCAGCGTATTCCTTAAACATTCCCATTCTTTCTGACTGAATATAAGGTCCAACGGGACCGCCCACATCGGGGCCCTCGTCCCAGTTAAGTCCGCAGGCTTTAAGGGTGTTATAGATAACATCTACTGCGCCCTCAACATATCTTTCCTGGTCGGTATCTTCAATTCTTAAAATGAATTTTCCTCCCGACTGTTTTGCAATAAGATAGGTAAACAGCGCCGTTCTTAAATTTCCTATGTGCATATAGCCTGTGGGGCTGGGCGCAAATCTTGTTCTTACTTCGTTATTCATTTGCTTCATTCCTTTCGGTTGTCTTGAATATCTTCAAAGCCGACTGCATATCGGCTTCTATCTGCTTTTTCAGTTCATTTATATTTTCAAATTTTCTTTCGGGGCGGATAAATTCCACAAGGGACGATGTAACCTCTTCGCCGTAAACATTTTTGTCAAAGTCAAAAAGATATGTTTCGCAGAATTTCTTGTCGCTGTCGCATACTGTCGGTCTTACTCCTATATTTGCAACGCCCTTGACTTCTTCGCCCTCTATTTTACAGCTAACAGCGTACACTCCCTTTTTCATTTCACAAAAATCGTCGGGGATATGCTGGTTTATCGTAGGTATTCCGAGAGTTCTTCCAAGCTGTTTTCCTTTTTCTATTTTAAGGGTGAAGGAATATTCTCTGCCGAGAAGCTTGTTCGCTCCCTTGACATCGCCGTCTTTGAGCAACGCTTTTATCCTTGTTGAAGATATTTCCTCGCCGTTTTCAAAGGCAAGGGGGATAATCTCCGTTTTAATGCCAAATTCGCGCGCTATCTCAGACAAGTTCTTTGCCGACGCTTTTCCGCCTTTTCCGAATGAAAAATTCTCTCCGCAAAAAAGGGACTTTGCGTTCATCTCTTTATATAGTATATTTTCTACAAATTCATAAGGGGACATATCCTTTATCTCATCAAAGGGCGGAGAATATATCCGCTTAACGCCCATTTCGTTGAGAATACGGCATTTTTCGCTTTGAGAAATAAGTCTGCCCGGGCCTTTGCCGAAATCAAAGGTAAAGACCGCAGGCAAAAGCCCCTCTGACGATAAAAGCATTCTTTCTATTACCGCCCTGTGCCCCTTGTGAACTCCGTCAAAAAGCCCAAGAGCAACTGCGGTCTTATTTTCCGATTGCATTTTTATCCCCTATCTGTCGTAAAAGTTTTTTGCGATTATAAGCTCGCCCTTTTCTTTGTCGGCAAGGGCGGTGCCTAAAAACTCTTTTCCGCCGAAAACCGCAAGACGTTCGCCTTGCGGTAGATTTTTTATTCTTGAAAGCGAAAGCCTTATGCCGTTTTTATACATTCTTGTCTGCGCCTCGTTGAGAGTAACTTTCGGAAGATACGAAAACACTCTCTCAATAGGAGTTATCACCTCTGAAAAATCGTCCATAGCGGAAAGCTCTTCCAAGGTGACGCATTCCGATATATCAAAGCCCGAGGCTTTCACTCTGCACAAAGCGGTCATTGTGGCGACTGCTCCAAAACTTTCTGCAATATCCTCAATGAGCGTTCTTATATAGGTGCCCTTTGAGCACTCTATGTAAAGCTCGCCCTTTTTTTCGTTTTCGTCAAAGGAAATGAGTTCGAGCGAAAAAACCTCGATTTTACGGGGTTCTCTTTCTATTTCAATCCCTTTTCTTGCAAGCTCATAAAGCCTTTTTCCGCCCACAGATACCGCCGAATACATAGGAGGGACTTGCATTATCTCCCCCGTAAACTTTGGCAAAGCCGACAAAATATCTTTCTGAGAAAAAACAGAGCAGTCCTTTTCTTCGGTGACTTTTCCCGTTATATCGCCCGTATCGGTTTTTTGCCCCAAGACAAATTCGGCTTTATACGCTTTGTCGTTATCGGGCAGAATGTCGCAAGCCTTTGTGGCTGTCCCTACAAAAACGGGCAGAACGCCTGTTGCCATAGGGTCAAGAGTTCCTGCGTGGCCTAACTTTTTTGTCTTTAAGATACCACGCATTTTAGCGATAACATCAAAGGAGGTGAAACCTTGCGGTTTATTGACGGGGATTATGCCGTTTTTCAAAGCGCTTCACCTGCACATTTTATCAGCTTTTCCTTGACTTCTTCAAAGGTGCCGTTCAAAAGACAGCCTGCCGCCTTTGCGTGTCCGCCGCCGCCGAGAGCAACGCAGAGCTTTCCTACATTGACATCGCCCGTTGAGCGCATTGATATTTTAAAGGTCTTTTCTCCTCGCTGTTTGATAACAATGCCTATCTCTACGCTTTCTACTCTTGTTGTCAGTGAAGAAATGCCGTCAAAGTCGTTGGGCGTCATCGAATATTCCTTCTGAATGTCTGTTGTTACGGCAATGAGCGCAACTCTGTCGTCAAAGAAATACTCCGTCTGTCCGCCCAAGAAGCTTTCAAGCTTTATTCTTTCCTTTGTCTTGACATCAAACATCTGTCGGTTTATCCACGCATAATCAACGCCGTATGCAATAAGCACCGCCGCCGCAATGTGAGTGTCTATGGTGGTGTTGCTGAATTTAAAACAGCCCGTGTCGGTGGCAATACCTGTATAAAGGCAGGTAGCCATATGCAGAGTGGGTGTTATCTGCATCTGCTCAAAAAGTCTGAATAAAACCTCGCAGGTAGCCGACGCTTCGGGGATAACAAGGGTATTTTTTGCATACTGCACATTAGAAGCGTGATGGTCTATGCAAAAATCAACCCTGTCCTTGTATCCGTCAAGCTTTTCGCCCAGAAGTCTTGGGTCAGCGACATCCACAGCGATAATGTTCTGTGCTTCAAAGTCGCCGTCGTCATCGTTGTGAGCGGTTATAAATTTAAATTTTTCGGGAAAGCTGTCGTGGCATACTACTCTCGCCTTTTTGCCCATAAGGCGCAACGCTCCCTGCAACGCAAAAGCGCTGCCCAAGGTGTCGCCGTCGGGTGCCTGATGGGTGAGAATAAGTGCGTCCTTGCACTCTGTTAAAAACTGAGCCGCTTCGGCAAATAATCTGTCCATAGATTACTCCTTTACAGTTTTTTCGTTTATCTTGTCCATAAGCTCCTGAATGTGTGCGCTGTGCTCAACTCCGTCATCGGGGATAAACTTGAATTCGGGAGCTTTTCTGAGGTGAAGCCTGTCGGCTATTTCTCGCCTTATCAGTCCCGACGCGTGTTTGAGTCCCTCGCAACCGTCCTTTGCCTTGTCAAACCCTTCAAGGCTTGAAATATAAGCCTTACAGCTTGAAAGGTCGTTGGTGATACTGCATCTCACAACGGTGAGCATAGGGGTTATGCGTGGGTCTTTAAGCTCACGGAGCATTGCCGAAAGCTCTCTCCTTATATCCTCCGAAACTCTGTCGCTTTTAAAGTTGGGCATAATATGCACCTCCGTTAATGGAATATGGGTTTAGTCCTTGTATTCTTCAATGATGAACGCCTCAAAGACATCTCCCTCTTTAATATCGGCAAACTTTTCAAGACCTATACCGCATTCAAAGCCCTGTGCGACTTCCTTTGCGTCGTCCTTGAAGCGTTTGAGGCTGTCTATCTTATCTTCAAAGATAACGATACCGTCGCGGACAACTCTTATCTGACAAGCTCTTGTTACCTTGCCCGATGTGATATATGCGCCTGCAACCGTTCCTGCGCCCGTTATCTTGAATACATTTCTTACTTCCGCCTTGCCGAGTATAACTTCTCTTGTCTTGGGAGCAAGCATACCCTTCATAGCGTCTTCGATTTCTTCTATTGCGTCATAGATAATTCTGTAAAGTCTTATTTCAACGCCGTCACGGTGAGCATTCTCCTGCGCAACGCTGTCGGGGCGGACATTAAAGCCTACGATAATTGCGTTTGAAGCGCTTGCAAGCATAACATCGCTTTCCGATACAGCACCAACACCGCCGTGAATAACTCTTACTCTTACTTCATCGTTTGAGAGCTTTTCAAGGGACTGCTTTACAGCCTCCACAGAGCCCTGAACATCCGCCTTGACGATAAGGGGAAGTTCCTTTATCTCGCCCTCTGCAATATGGCTGAAAAGATTGTCGAGCGTGACCTTCTGATACTGCTTGAACTGCTCCTGCTTTGCTTCGTGGCGACGAAGCTCAACAAGCTCTCTTGCAAGTCTTTCGTCCTCAACGGCGTTGAAGATGTCGCCTGCCGCGGGGACTTCCGCAAGACCTGTAATCTCAACGGGAACGGAAGGACCTGCCTCTGTTACCGTCTTGCCCTTGTCGTTTGTCATAACGCGGACTCTTCCGACAGATGTACCCGCGATGATGATGTCGCCCGTGTGGAGTGTACCGTTCTGAACGAGAAGTGTAGCGATAGGACCTCTGCCCTTGTCAAGTCTTGCCTCGACAACAGTACCCTTTGCAAGTCTGTCGGGGTTTGCTTTAAGCTCCTTGACATCGGCAACAAGAATGATATTTTCAAGCAGTTCGTTTATGCCCTCGCCTGTCTTTGCCGAAACGGGAACGCATATAATATCTCCGCCCCATTCTTCGATAACAAGACCGTGTTCTGTGAGCTCCTGCTTTACTCTGTCGGGGTTAGCCTCGGGCTTATCCATTTTGTTTATCGCAACGATGATAGAAACATTAGCGGCTTTTGCGTGGTTTATAGCCTCTACCGTCTGGGGCATAATTCCGTCGTCGGCGGCAACAACTATTACTGCAATATCCGTTACCTGCGCTCCTCTTGCTCTCATTGCGGTGAACGCCGCGTGTCCCGGAGTATCGAGGAAGGTGATGTCCCTGTCGTTTATGCTTACTCTGTATGCGCCTATGTGCTGTGTAATACCGCCTGCTTCTCCTGCGGTTACATTTGAGTTTCTGATTTTGTCAAGAAGCGATGTCTTACCGTGGTCGACATGTCCCATAACTACAACGACGGGCGAACGCTCAACAAGGTTCTTGTCGTCGTCCTCTGTATCGTCGATAAGACGCTCTTCAACAGTGATGATAACTTCCTTTTCAACCTTTGCACCGAGTTCTTCCGCAACAAGCGACGCCGTATCAAAGTCGATAACCTCGTTGATTGAAGCCATAACGCCAAGTCCCATAAGCTTCTTGATAACATCAGTTGCGGTAACTTTAAGGCGCGACGCAAGCTCCGAAACAACAATCTCATCGGGGATAAGGACTTTAAGCTGTTGCTTTCTTGCTCTTTCAAGTTCAAGTCTGCGAAGCTTCTCTGCCTCTGTCTCTTTCTTTGAGAACTGCTGTTTGTTTCTCTGCGCCGACTTCTGGGTAAGCTTCTGCTTTTTCGAGTAATTGTCCTTATGGTGAGTTGAGGACTGCGCATACTGCTCGTACTTTTCGTTGTATTTGTCAAGCTCTACATAGCTTCCTCTTGTGTCAACGGTGCGGACATTATTGTGTGTGCTTTCAGCGGAAGACATATTCGCATTCAGCTTTGTGATAACGCCGTGCTCCTTTGCCTTAACGGGAGCCTTCTGCTGTTTCTGCTTCTGCTGCTGTTTATTATCCTGCGGCTTGTTTTCAACCTGCTTTTCTTCCTGCTTTTTCACTTCGGGAGCAGGTTTTGCCTCTGCCTTTTTCTCCTCGGCTTTTTTAGGCTCGGGAGCGACTTCGGGCTTTGGTTCAGCCTTTTTCTTCTCTGTCTTTTTCTTTTCGGGAGCAGGCTTTTCTTCTTCCTTCTTCACTTTGGGAGCAGGCTTTGATTTTTTCTCCTCAACCTTTTTCTTTCTTTCTTCCTCGCCCTTTTTGAAATATTCGTCAAAGCTTTCAACCTCGTACTTTTTTGAATATGTTTCAAGAATGAGATTCAGCTCCTCCTCGCCCAGTGCGGCGGTAGCCTTTTTCCCCTTTATTCCAAGGTCGGCAAGAAGGTCAATAAGCTCCTGGTTTGAAACTCCTATATCCTTTGCCACCTCGTTAAGCTTTGCCTTAATTGTATTCATCGGCACACTCTCCTTTTAATATCAGAAAACTTGCTGTAATGTCAGTATATATATTCACGGCTTTTGCGGACACAAATTCTTTATCTTTTCTGCAAAGCCTTTGTCCGTTATGCCTATTATTCCGCATTGTCTGCCAAGATAAAACCCTGTTTCCTCTTTTGTTATATCGGTCTTAACTGCGGCGACTTTATATTTTTCTGCAACAAATAAAATTTCTTTTTCGCTTTTTTTCGATATATCCGACGCTGTAAGCAGAAGAACAACCTTTTCATTCTCGATATCCTCTTTCACCGCGTCGAACCCCATCGTCATTCTGCCTGCCTTCCGGCACATTGTCAGCAAATCAATCAGCCTGTTCTTCATCGGCAAGCTCCTTTTCCATAAGGTCGTAAAGCTCGTCTGAGATTTTACATTCAAATTCCTTTTCAAATCTTCTCGACTTTCTTGCCGCTTTAAGACATTCTACCGACCTGCATATATACGCCCCTCTGCCGTTCTTCTTGCCCGTAAGGTCAAGGGATATTTCGCCTTCGGGAGATTTAACGACGCGGATAAGCTCTTTTTTGGGCTTCATTTCATTGCAGCCCTTACAATTTCTCATCGGAATTTTTCTCGGCTTCATATGTTAAGCTCACTCCTGCGGTATTTCGTTTTCGGGCTTTATGTCAATGGTGTATTTTGTCAGCTTTGCGGCAAGCTTTGCGTTCTGTCCTCTGTTTCCTATTGCAAGTGAAAGCTGGTTGTTGGGAACAACAACTGTGCATTTCTTCTTTATCTCGCCGTCTTCTTCGTTGACTTCGGGCTCGTTGAGAGTTACCGATATGACCTGCGCGGGAGCCAAGGCTCTTGCGATAAATTCCTCGTCGTTTTCGCTGTACTGGATAATGTCTATCTTTTCGCCTTCAAGCTCATCCACAATTCTTGAAATTCTCGTTCTCTTGGGGCCTATGCACGCGCCTATCGCGTCAACATTAGCGTCGTGAGAAGTAACGGCAATTTTGGTTCTTACGCCCGCTTCTCTTGAAATAGCCTTTACTTCTACCGTTCCGTCGTGAATTTCGGGAACTTCAATTTCAAAAAGACGCTTTACAAGTCCGTGATGCTTTCTTGAAACCTTGACTGTGGGCTTCTTGTCGGAATTTTTGATTTCCATTACATAGACCTTGACAATCTGTCCTTCTCTTATGGTCTCGCCGGGTATCTGTTCATTTTTAAAGAGAAGAATTTCGTTTCTGTCCACCTGCAAGGTCACAATGCCCGACTGAGCGTCAACCTTGACAGCCTTTGCCGAGATACATTCTCCGACCTTATCTTCAAATTTTGCAACAAGCTGAGCTCTTTCAAAGTCCCTGATGTCGTTTCTCAAAGACTGCTTTGCCGCTCCTGCCGCGCCTCTTCCGAATACTGCGGGGGAAAGCTTTATGGAAACCTTTCCGCCGAGCTTTGCTCTCTGATTTATCTTCTTTGCGTCCTCAAGAGAGATTTCGTTGGGCGCTTCGGGGTTTTCAACGACTATCTTGTTGACAGACATTGAGACCTTGTTCTTTTCTCTGTCGATGTCAACGGTAAAGTCCTCGTCCGAACAGCCCGAGAATTCCTTGTACTGCTTCTTGGCCGCCCTTATGAGCCCCACCTTGATTTTCTCGATAAGAATGTTGCCGTCAATGCCGTTTTCTTTTTCGATACCTGCAAGCGCTTCGTTCAATTTTTCTTTCTTTTCTTTCTGAACTGCCATTTTTAACAATTCCTCCCTGATGTATATTATGTTGTTTATTCTTCAAATAAATCTGCGTCGTCGTTGAGCTTTATATATGCCGTGTCGCAGATTTTTATCTCTCTGCCCGAAACGGTAACGCTGTCCTTGGTGTAATCTTCAAGGATACCCGTTATTTCCTTTTCGCCGTTTTCGGCTCTGATAAGACATACTCTCACTTCGTCCCCTTTAAAACGGGCAAAGTGTTCTTCCTTGCGAAGCTTTCTGCCAAGTCCGGGGGAGCATACCTCAAAAACATAGCTCTGCTCGATAAAATCCTCTTCGTCAAGAATTTTGTTGAACGGGCGCGAAAAAGCCTCACAATCGTCAATGACGATACCCTCGGGCTTGTCAATGAAAATTCTTAAATACCACATTGCGCCTTCTTTTTCAAAAACAACATCCCACAGCGAAAGCCCTAAGCTTTCAGCCAGCGGAGCGGCAAGAGCCGTTGCCTTTGCGACGGTTGAACCGCCTGCGGATTTTTTTGCCAAAAAAATACCCCCTATACATAAACGAAAGACCGGAGCGTGCGCCGGTCTTTGGATTTGCCTATTGAATGAAGTCATTATACCATATTATTTTATAAAAAGCAATAGTTTTATGCCCATAACTTCAAAAAATTTTTTCACGGGACTTTTTTAAGTCATTTTGGTGCGTATATGTTCAATATTTTGTGGATATTGCACAAATATTTTTCTTTTTCAAGCCAAATTATTGATATTATTTTTTTGATATGGTAATATATAGTGGAATAGATGTGCGTACTTTTGTGACAAAGGAGGGGTTTTGGTATGGCGAATATGATAGATATTTCGGGCAAAGCGCAGGGTGAAACCGAAGAACTGAAAGAAAAGGTCTCTTTTCTTGAAGCGCGCGTTGCAGAGCTTATAAAGAACAACTCGGACTATGAAATTTTCACCAACACAATTCAGTCGGGCGTGAGCAAGCATATCCTTGACGATAATCTTACCTGCTACTATGCAAACGATTACTTCTTCTTTATGATAGGTTGCACAAGAGAAGAATTTGTGGGCGAGCTTAAATCGTCAATAACCACGCTTGTAGATTCGGACGATGACGCCGCATTCAGAAAAGAGCTTCAATACTGCGTTCAGAATAACATAAACAATTTCCATATGAATATCCATATCACGAGAAGGGACGGTTACAACCTCTGCTTCAAGACCTCTGTTTCTATCTTTACAGAAAAGCAGACGGGTACCGTGCATTTCTACTGCATACATACTGATATAACGACAGCGATAATCAACCAGCAGATAGCAAGCAGAAAGATGCATTTTCTTGAAAATGTCTGCGGCTCGATGATGACGGCTCTTGCCATTGTCGATGTCAGAGAGGACAATTTATCTATGCGCGTGCGCTACGCAAACCCTGCCGCTATGAATATTTTTGGCATAGATGAAAGCATTTATAAATCTCCCTCGTTCAATCTTCTGTCCTTTGCCGAGCCTGACGACCTTGATTATGTCAGGGGTATGATTTCAGATGTTGTAAAGACAAAAAAGCCCGCAAAGTTTGAATCGAGAATAAAGTCGGATAACGCCAAGCACAAGTGGATCTGTTCGAGCGTCAAGCCTGCGTCCCAGAGCAGAAACGGAATAACTTCTCTTCTCATTGAATTTGAGAATATCACCGAGCGCCACAGATTAAGGGTTGAAAACGAATATATCCTTGAAAATATGCCCGGCTTTATGGCAAAATTCATTATCAAGGAAAAGGGACCTTTGCTTGTTGACGCTAACAGCAGGTTCTATGAATTCTTCAACACGACCAAAGAGGACTACATCAACAACAACGCTTTTTATATAAGACATTACAACAACGAGATTATGGAAAAAGTAAACGAGCATATGGACGAGCTCCACAAGGGTATGCCTATCTCGTTTGAATACCGCACAAGAAAACCGCCCAACGATGAAATCACATGGCTGAGACTTCAGGCCTCCTGTATGGGCTTTGAGGACGGATACCCCATTTATCTTGCCGTTCAGTATGATGTCACCGATATGAAAAATCTTGAAAGCAAGATAACAGAGGAAAAAGAGCGTTACCGCATAGCCTATAAGAACTCAAAGACGACTATGTTTGAGTACAATATCGCTACGGATACTCTGTATCACTTCCACAGAGATGACGGCGACAGTGATACTGTTTCTTTCGTTGAAAATTACATAAGTTCGGGCGTTCTTGCAAACGACACCCACCCGTCCGACCGCGTTCTTTTGCAGAAATTTTTCAGAGGTCAGGCTGAAAGGACAATAAAGATAAGACGCAACACCGCAAGGTTCGGCTATGACGGATACGAATGGGTTGAGCTGACGGCAACGCCTATGCTGGGCGACGATGAAAAACCGTTGAAGATAATAGGAAACTTCCGCCCCATAGGAGAGCAGGACAACTCAATCTATGAAAAGATTGAAAAGGTAGTAAAAGATAATCCCGAAACTTCCTTTGCCGTTATCAGAATGGATATCGACAATTTCAAGATGATAAACGACCTTTACGGCTGGAAGGAAGGCAACAAGGTGCTGTCCTTTATTGCAAGCTCGTTGCGTGATGTCGTTCCCGATGACAGATACCCCGTGGGAAGAATTACCGCCGATATTTTCTGTATCTGCCTTCCTTATGAAAGCGAACAGCAGATAGCGTCGGTGATAAATTCGGTAATATCCGTTATAAAAGAATACCCCATAGACTTTAACATTACCGCTCATTTCGGAGTATATATCACAAGCGACGATACCGTCAATATCCCCGCGACAATAATGTTTGACAGAGCAAATCTTGCCCTTAAAACAGTCAAGAACAAGATTTCATCGGCTTTTGCATTCTTTGACAGCAATTTAAGAGACGCCATCATCGAAGAAAAGCTCATTGAAAAAGAAATGTACTCGGCGCTTGAAGGCGGTCAGTTTGTGACATATTATCAGCCGAAGTACAATATCTCAACGGGCACCGTTGTGGGAGCAGAGGCGCTTGTACGCTGGAAGCACCCCGAAAAGGGTATCGTTCCGCCCAACTCGTTTATCCCGTTGTTTGAAAAGAACGGCTTTATCATCAATGTTGACGAATACATCTGGGAGGATGTATGCAGAAGAATGTCCGAATGGAAAAAGTCTGGACTTGACCTTATTCCCGTTTCAGTCAATGTTTCAAGGCTCCATGTATTTGACTCGGGCTTCTGCACAAAGATAAAGTCGCTTGTTGAAAAATACAATGTCCCTGCAAATATGATTATTCTTGAATTTACCGAAGGCCTTTTCCTTGAAAACGCCGAGGGTATGATAAGAATAATGAACGAGCTTCGTGACGCAGGTTTTCTTATTTCGATGGACGATTTCGGCTCAGGCTTCTCGTCGCTGAATATGCTGAAAGATATGCCCCTTAACGAAGTAAAAATCGACAAGGAATTTTTAAACGAAACAACAATGTCGGGCGCGTCAAAGAGCAAGACCGTTGTTGCGGGAACAATTCTTATGGTGAACCAGCTTGATATGAAAATCATCGCCGAGGGCGTTGAAACTCCCGAACAGGCGGAATTTCTTCTCGCCGCAGGCTGTAACACCGCCCAGGGCTTCTATTATTCAAGACCTATTCCTGCCGATGATTTTGAAAAGCTCGTTTT
>CALZLD010000020.1 GCA_945788225.1 uncultured Clostridia bacterium | reverse complement strand
CTCGCTCACCCTAACTGGAGTATGGGAAAGAAAATAACAATTGACTCCGCAACGATGATGAATAAAGGCCTTGAATATATAGAAGCCCGTTGGTTATTTGATATTCCTGATATTGAAATAGTTATTCATAGACAAAGTGTCCTCCATTCTGCGGTTGAATTTGACGATTATTCAGTAATCGGTCAAATGGGGGTTCCCGATATGAAGATTCCGATTCAGTATGCGTTGATGTACCCCGAAAGAAAAGAATGTGATGTTAAGAGATTATCTTTAACTGATTACGGAACTTTGACATTTGAAAAACCTGATTTTGATACCTTTATTGCGCTTAAAAGCTGTATCAGAGCGTCTAAATTGGGATATTCATATCCTTGTATTGTGAATGCTGTTAATGAGGTTGCTGTCCATGCTTTTCTTGAAGGCAGAATATCATTCCTTTCGATAGGTGAAATTATTGAAAGAGCAATTGACAATTTTTCTTCTAAACCAATTTCTTCATACAATGATGTTGTTGAAATAGATTCTGAGGCGAGAGAGTTTGCAATGTCAAATATTTGATTTATTAGGAGTCTTTTATGAGTATTCTTATAGCTATACTGGTGTTTGGTGTAATAATTACCCTTCACGAATTTGGACATTTTATTGTTGCGAAGTTATGTGATGTCAGAGTCAGTGAATTTTCAATAGGGATGGGTCCCGCTATTTTTAAAAAGCAGGGAAAGGAATTATTATTTTCTATAAGGCTTTTGCCTATAGGTGGATTTTGTATCTTTGAAAGCGAAGAGAATTCTGAGGGCGACAGCAGAGCGTTTGAAAATAAAAAGGTTTGGCAGAAAATACTTATTCTTGCGGCAGGCGCGGCGATGAATATTATTCTTGGATTTATACTTGTCTTTATCACAACCTGTCTTGAACCTGCCATTACTTCGACAACAGTTTCTGGATTTTACGAAGGCGCAAGAAGCGCGGAAACAGGTCTTATGGTTGGTGATACGATTGTTGAAGTTAATGGAATGAAAATATTTGTTGACGGCGATATTTCATATCAGTTTGCAAAGGATGATGACGGCGTTTTTGATATGGTGGTTATCAGGAACGGCGAAAAGGTTAAGCTTGAAGGAGTAGCATTTGAACTGACTGAAGATGAGTCCGGAGAAAAAAGGATGATTATCGACTTTGGAGTGTATCCAATCAAGAAAACTTTCACGAGTGTTTGTAAATATACCGTTAAGGAAACTGCATATATATCAAGAATAGTGTTGCTTTCACTGTATGATATCATTGTCGGAAATTACAGCGTGAGAGAATTATCAGGTCCTGTCGGTGTTGTTTCAATGATAGGCAGCGTTATTTCTCCTCAACAGGCATTTATAAATAATCTGAAAATAATTTTAACTATATCTTCATTGATAACGATAAATGTCGGAATATTTAATCTTATTCCTTTTCCTGCCCTCGATGGAGGTAAAATAGTTTTCAGAATCGTGGAAGCGATAACAAGAAAGAAAATCAGTCCGCAAATCGAAGGAATAATTAGCGGAGTTGGAATGGTTCTTTTAATGGGCGTTATGATTTTTGCAACAATGAATGATATAATGAAATTGTTTGGAAAGTAAATCAGGTGATTGTATGAGAAAGGTAAAACCTGTTAAAGTTGGAGATTGTATTCTTAATGGGGAAAAAATATATGTCCAGTCTATGCTTAATACCAGCTCTGACGACATCGACGGAAGTGTTGCGCAGTCAATAGAACTGGAAAATGCCGGTTGCGACATTTTGAGGGCGGCTATTCCTGATATGAATGCAATAAAGCTTATCTCGGCAATAAAAAATCATATCAGTATTCCTTTGGTTGCAGATATTCATTTTGACTATCGTCTTGCAATAGAATCGGTTGCTGCGGGTATAGATAAAATAAGAATAAATCCAGGAAATATTGGCGATAAAGACAGGATAAAAGCGGTTGTAAAAGCTTGTAAATCAAGAAATATTCCTATAAGAATAGGTGTTAATTCCGGCTCTCTTGAAAAAGAACTTCTTGCAAAATATGGTTCTCCTACTCCGGAAGCTCTTGTTGAAAGTGCTATGAATCATGTAAAGCTCCTTACAGAAAATGACTTTGATGATATAGTGATCTCTATAAAATCTTCTGATGTAAACACTATGATAAATGCCTACAGACTACTTGCTGAGAATTGTGATTATCCTCTTCACCTTGGCGTCACAGAGGCAGGAACAGAACGAATTGGTATTATAAAATCTGCTATAGGCATAGGTTCTTTGCTTTGTGATAATATCGGGGAAACGATAAGAGTGTCATTGACTGCAAATCCTGTAAAAGAAATATATGCTGCAAAGGATATTCTTAAATCTATTGGCAGATACGGCGGTGTTAAGATTATATCCTGTCCTACATGCGGAAGAACAAGAATAGACCTTATCAAACTTGCGAGAGAAGTTGAGGAAGCGGTGAAGAATATTGAAAAGGATATTACTGTTGCTGTAATGGGATGTGTAGTAAACGGACCTGGAGAAGCAAGAGAGGCTGACCTTGGTATTGCAGGCGGAGATGGTTGCGTTGTTATTTTTAGGAACGGAGAAATAATCGGCAAAGTTAACGAATGTGATGCGCTTTCCGCGCTTCTTTTGGAAATAGAAAATTACGGAAAGGAATAGAAAGATGCAAATAGGCGAATATCTTAGTGATTACGCAAAAAATCTTCCGTTGCCAACACTTTCTGGTGAGATTATTAAAATTACTCATAATACGGAACTTACAAAACTTAATATAATCGCTGTATTCAAAGAAACGCTGAAATATGATGATATTAAGTTATTTAATAAAACAATGGCAAACAGCCTCGGTATTGAAGAAGTTAATCTTATAACAAAGTATGCTCCTAATGTTTTTACCACAAAATATTTTTCTGAGATTGTTAAAAAAATGAAAGAAAAATATTCTGTAATAAATGGCTTCCTCGACGATTCAGAGATGTGGTTTGAGGACGAAAAACTTATTGTTTCCGTTAATAACGGCGGATTTGAACTTATAAAGAAGATAAACCCTGAAAAAATAGTTTCTGATATGATTTTCTCGGAATTTTCAATAAGATATGATGTGGAATTCAGGGGAGAACTCTTTGTTCAGGACAATACATATCAAAAAATGGTAGATGATATTGATGAGCTTGCACCGAAAGTGGTAATAAAGGAAAAACCACCTATTCCCGAATATGTTTTTGAAGAAAAAGAGCTTTCTGAGGTGCATTATGATAATTTGCCCATTATTATCGATTCTGCAGAGGTAATACGGGGCAAAAAAATCAAGACAAGTATTTTTGAAATGAAATCTGTATCTGTTCAAAGTGGAGAAGTTGCTCTTTGGGGAGATATATTTGCAAGAGAAGAAAAAGAAACAAAAAAAGGCGATAAGGTCATACTGTCTATTTTTGTTACGGACTATACAGACTCAATCACAATAAAATCCTTTGAACCTAAGGATAAGTTGGAGTCTCTTGCAGCATTAAAGCCCGGTGCAACAATTTTGTTCAGAGGAAAACTGGAGTATAACGAATATGACAGAGACTCTGTGTTTAAGGCAAATGATATAATGCTCGTATCCAAGAAAAAGAAAACAGACGATGCAGAGGTCAAAAGAGTTGAACTTCATTTGCATACCAATATGTCAGATATGGATGGTATTTCTCCTGCAGGCAACCTTATCAACAGAGCGTTCAGTTGGGGACATAAAGCTATGGCGATAACCGACCATGGCGTTGTTCAGGCTTTTCCCGACGCTATGAATGCTGTTGATAAAATAAGAAAAGGCGGAGGAGATTTCAAGGCAATTTATGGTTGTGAGGCTTATTCTGTTGATGATGTGAATGATATTGTTATTCATAGCAATCATAAAAAAATAAATGGTGAAATAATTGTATTTGACCTTGAAACAACAGGTCTTGATCCCGTTAACGGAAGGATAATTGAATACGGGGCAGTAAAACTGAATAACATGAACAGCGTTGAAACCTTCAGTATGTTTTCCGATCCCGAAAGACCGCTTGATGAAAAAATAATCAAAATAACAGGAATAAATAATTCTGACCTTCAAGGTCAGCCAAAGGAAGAAGAAGCGCTTAGAAAATTCATTGAGTTTTGCGGCGATAATCCTGTCCTTGTTGCCCACAATGCCCCTTTTGATACAAGTTTTATAGCATATGCATGTAAAAGGCATAATATTGATTTTGAATTTGCGACCATAGATACTATTCCGATGTCAAGAATCCTCATTCCCGGAATGAGAAAATATACACTTGACCATGTTGCGGATAGCCTTAATCTTGGAAAATTCAATCATCATAGAGCATTAGACGATGCTGAAATGCTTGCAAGAATATTTTGTAAGTTGATAGCGATGTTTTCAGAAAAGGAGAGTGTCGATACTATCGACGATATAAATAAGCTCCTTAAAGATGTTGATCCTCGTCAGCTTGAAATGTATCATCAGATTATTCTTGTCAAAAATCAGGCAGGACTTAAAAACCTCTATAAATTAATATCCTATGGATTTCTTGATTACTATCGAATGAAGCCGAGGATACCTCTTTCTGTCCTTCAGGAGCATAGAGAGGGATTAATTGTAGGTTCCGCTTGTGAAGCAGGAGAAGTGTTCAGAGCAATTGTAAAGCATAAGCCCTGGGATGTTGTCAAGAAAATCGCATCGTTCTATGATTATCTTGAAATTCAGCCGATAGGCAACAATGAATATATGATTAGAGAAGGCACCGTAAAAGATGAGGAAGATCTTAAAGAACTTAATCGAAAAATAGTTGCTCTCGGAGATGAACTCGGAATACCCGTTGTTGCGACCTGCGATGTTCATTTTATGGACAAGAATGATGAGATTTTCAGAAGAATACTTATGCATTCAAAAGGGTTCAGCGACGCGGATTATCAAGCTCCGTTATATTTCAGAACTACCGATGAAATGCTTGAGGAATTCAGCTATCTTGGAGAAGAAAAGGCTTATGAGGTAGTCGTTGAAAACACAAATAAAATAGCCGATATGATTTCGGGAGATATACGACCTATTCCGGAGGGAACATTTACACCGAAAATTGATGGTGCAGAAGAAGATTTGCAGCGAATAACATGGGAAAGGGCAAAGTCTATATATGGAGACCCGTTACCTGAAATAGTATCAAAACGGCTTGAAAAGGAATTAAATTCAATTATAAAGCACGGCTTTGCTGTTCTTTATATGATTGCGCAGAAGCTTGTTGCAAACTCTGAGGCTCATGGATATCTTGTTGGCTCAAGAGGCTCGGTTGGTTCTTCATTTGTTGCTTCAATGTCGGGAATATCTGAGGTTAACCCGTTGGTTCCGCACTATGTTTGTCCCGAGTGTAAGTATAGCGAATTTATTACCGACGGATCGGTAGGATCGGGTTTTGACCTTCCGAAAAAGAATTGTCCAAAGTGTGGAACAGAACTCAAAAGAAACGGACATGATATTCCTTTTGAAACATTTCTTGGTTTTGACGGCGATAAAGCTCCTGATATCGACCTCAATTTTTCGGGAGAATTTCAGCTTCTTTCTCATAAATATACTGAAGAACTCTTTGGTGACGGAAAGGTATTCAAAGCAGGTACGATAGCTTCTGTTCAGGATAAAACCGCATTCGGTTATGTAAAAAAATATATGGAAGAAAAGAATGTTGTTTTCAGCCAGGCGGAGCAAAGAAGAATAGCGACAGGCTGTACGGGCGTCAGAAGAACAACAGGTCAGCATCCGGGCGGAATGGTTGTTATTCCTTCGGATTATGAAGTATATGATTTTACCCCTGTTCAGCACCCTGCCGACGACCCAGAATCACAGTTTGTAACTACTCATTTTGATTTCCATTCACTTCATGACACTATCCTGAAGCTTGATGAACTCGGACACGATGTCCCGACTCTTTATAAACATCTTGAAGATTTGACGGGATTGAAAATTGCCGATATTGACACGAGCGATGAGAATGTTATCAAGCTTTTCACATCCACAGAACCTCTCGGTGTTTCACCCGAAGACATCTTCAGCGAAACAGGAACGCTCGCTTTGCCTGAAATGGGAACACCGTTTGTAAGGCAGATGCTTATTGACGCTCAACCGAAAAAGTTCAGCGACCTTCTTCAGATATCGGGTCTTTCTCACGGCACGGATGTATGGGTCGGTAATGCTCAAGACCTTATTAAACAAGGTGTTTGTACAATCAGTGAGGTTATAGGAACGCGTGACAGTATTATGACATATCTGTTGTACAAGGGACTGGAACCTAAGCTTGCGTTTAAGATAATGGAGAATACAAGAAAGGGAAAAGCAAAAAGCTTTTTTACAGATGATGTTCTTCAGGCTATGCGTGAAAATAATGTTCCCGAATGGTATATTGACAGTTGTCTCAAAATTAAGTATATGTTCCCTAAGGCTCATGCCGCCGCTTATGTTATTGCAGCAATAAAGCTCGGATGGTTCAAGGTTTATAAACCACTTGAATTTTACGCGGCATTATTTACTGTTCGAGGGGAAGATTTTGATGCAGAATCAGCTGTTAAAGGCATAGATGAAGTCAGAAGAAAAATAACTGAAATAAAACAAAAAGGCAACGATGCCAGCGCAAAAGAAAAAGGAACTCTTGAAATGCTTATGGTCATTAATGAAATGCTTGCAAGAGGATACCAATTCCTTCCGGTTGAGATATACAAATCGGATGCAACAAGATATCTCATTGAGGATGGAAAAATCAGGCTTCCGTTTTGTTCTATAGGAGGAATAGGTGATAATGCGGCTAAAAACCTTGTTGAATGTATCAATAAAGGTGACTTCATATCTATTGAAGAACTTAAAGAACAATCGGGTGTTTCAAAAACAGTGTTTGAAATACTTGAAAATATGGGAGCTTTTGCAGAGTTGCCAAAAACGGCACAGTTGTCATTATTTTAAAAAAAGTCTTGACTTTTTATGATAATGTGTTATTATGCTATTATATTACCGTATTAACATAATAAAGTATAAGAGGAAATGATATGAAAAGATATGATTTAATTACTCCTGAAGGAACAAGAGACTTGCTTTTGAATGATTGTATATTGCGTAAAAATCTTGAAAACTACCTTCGGGGATTATTCGAAAGCGCCGGATACAGTGAACTAAATACACCTTGTCTTGAATTTTACGATGTTTTTAATAAAGAGACAGTCTATTTTCCGCAGGAAACAATGTATAAGCTTTCTGATAGGAAGGGAAGGCTTATGGTTCTAAGACCTGATTGCACTGTTCCGATAGCGAGAGTTGTTGCAACGAGACTCCGAGAAGCGAAGCTTCCTATAAGACTTTTCTATAACCAGAGTGTTTATACTCCCAGCAGAACAAACGCAGGAAAAAGCGATGAGATTTTTCAGAGCGGAATAGAACTTATCGGCTCTGCGTCAAAAAAGGCCGACCTTGAGGTTCTGACTCTAGCAGCGGAGGTTCTTTCTCATTGCGATAAGGAAGGATTTCGTCTTGAAATAGGCGATAGCGGCTTTTTCAAAGTTTTAATCGGAAAGCTGACGGATGATCCTGAAATAAAGGAAAAAATCCGTGTTCTTATCGAAGCTAAGAACTATCCTGCCCTTAATGATTTTCTTGATACCTTCGGTAATAATTCAGTCATTGCCACTCTTAAACAGCTTCCAAGTCTTTTTGGAGGAGAAGAAGTTTTTGATAAGGTATCGAAGTTTTATCATGACGCGGAAACTGACAAGATATTATCTGATTTAAAATGGATATATAATGAACTCTCAAAGCTCGGATATGACGGTAAAATTACCGTTGACCTCGGAATTGTTAACCGTGCGGATTATTATACAGGTGTTATAATGAAGGGTTATCTCCAAGGATATGGCGATGAGGTTCTTTCCGGCGGACGATATGACAAGCTCATATCCGAGTTCGGATATGATGTTCATGCTACAGGATTCGCGGTAAATGTTGACGCTGTTGCTGAAATATACAAGAGAAATGGTGTCGTTTCTGGTTCAAAATCTCCCGATACACTTGTATTCAGCGAAGATGAAGATGCCATGGACGCATTGATTTATGTTGAAAAATTGCGTAAACAAGGAAAAAAAGTGGAATTTTCTCTCTTTGATACATATGAGGAAACAATGGATTATGCAAAGGAGAATAAAATATGCGAGATAGTCCATTACAGGAGGGAAGATAATGAATAAATCGCTGAGGATTGCGCTTACAAAGGGCAGGCTTGAAAAAGATACTGTTGCACTTCTTGAAAAGTTGGGGTATGATTGTACTGCTGTTCATGAAAAGGGAAGAAAGTTAATCCTTCCCATAAATGACGGTAAAATTGAGATTGTCCTTGCAAAAGCGGCAGATGTTATCACCTATGTAGAACATGGCGTTTGCGATATGGGTGTTGTTGGTAAAGATACCATAATGGAAATGCAGGGCAAATTTTTTGAACTTGTTGACCTTGGATTTGGAAAATGCAGATTTGCTCTTGCAGGAAAAAAAGGCAAGAATTTTTATGATGGATACAATGTCAAGACTATAGCAACAAAATATCCGAATGTTTCAAGGGCATATTTTGAAGGCAAGGGAATGGATGTTGAAATAGTAAAAATTGAAGGAAGCGTTGAACTTGCCCCTCTTCTTGAGCTTTCAGACGCTATAGTAGATATAGTTGAAACGGGTTCCACTCTCAAAGAAAACGGACTGGAAGTATATGAGGAAATTGCGCCTATTTCTGCAAGACTCATTGTAAATACTGTTAGTATGAAGTTAAGACAGTCTGAAATAGAAGAGCTTATTAATAAAATTGAGAAAAATATTTAGGAGGACATTATGGTAAAAGATATTAATTCTTTAAATGACTTTACAGAACTAATATCAACTGTTAATTTAATACTTGAATTATCAAAAGTCAATCCGCAAAAAGATAGTATCAATAAGGTTAAAGAATTAGTAACATTGGTTTCTGAACCTATATTGAATATTTCTTCTGAAGAAAATGCAAAGGTATATAGTGAAATAACACTTTCTCTGCTAAATTCATTGGATAAGAATAATAGTTTTCAAAAGATTAATCAGTGGTTTCAAATTGCACGTGAACTTATTGCAATTAAGTTCGTTGTGGAAAATACATCAAAAGAATGTAGCATAATTCTTTTAAGTGATGATGCTGAAAAAACGTTTGTTGACTTTTTTGGTAATTCGAATAATAAAAATATACTTAATGCATATGTTTTTTCAGTAATGAGATATGCACATAAAGACCCGAAATTTTGTTATAATGAGCTTATCAATTCATTTAAAAAATATCCAAAATTATATTCCGAATTATATAGAAACATATCTTATGTATATTCAGCTGATTTGATATGCGATAAAATATCTGAAAGCTGTCCCATATGCGGAGGAAAAGAGGCAATACCTTTTTATTGTGCTAATCAAGCAACATGTAATGACAGTAAATTTTCCCCTGCGAAACTTTGGATGAAGTGCACTTCATGTAATAATCTTTATGCATATAACTTTCCGGTAAGTAAGAATAATGTAATAAACGGACACTACACTAAAAAAGATGATGCGGGAATTTTGCCGGTTAATCGAGAATTATCTGTTTACTCAGAAATTTTTAACAGGATTAAATATTTTAATCAAAATTCCAAATATCTTGAGATAGGAATAGGAAACGGAGAGATGCTAGCCGTCGCACTCGAAATGGGTTACAATGTTTCAGCTGTTGAGATATGCAAAGAAGATTGTGAAAATATTTCCAACGCACTTGGTGTGGATATTGTTTGGGCAGATTTTGCAAATTATCATACAGATGAAAAATTTGATGTTATAGTTATGGGTGATGTTATAGAACATGTTATCGAGCCTATCAAAATGATTAAAAAAGCCTATGATTTGCTTGAAGAAAATGGAGTGCTGTGGCTTTCAACGCCCAATTTTAACAGTTCGTTTACAAGAATGAAAAAATTTACAGATCCGATGTGGAATCAGAAAAATCATTTTACATACTTTTCATATGAGACATTAAAGCCTTTTATTGAAAAAATCGGATTCAAAATAGTGCGATATGATGTAAGTAACAGGTATAATGGCTCAATGGAATTGATTTTACAAAAATAATGAGGAGGCAGTTATGTTAAAAAAAATAATTGCAAATGGAGTTGACGAAGTCAATTTTCTTGGAGAAGTAAGAAAAAGGCAGGGCGAAACAGACAAAAAAATATCTGAGGTTGTTTCTGATATCATTGATGATGTTCGCAAAAACGGTGATTCTGCCGTAAACAAATATACTGAAAAATTTGATGGAAAACTCCCTGAATACTATGAAGTGCCGCTTGATGCAATTCACGATGCAGTTGACGATGCAGATGAAGATTTTGTTAATGCTCTTTTAGACGCGATGGAAAATATAGCTGCATTTCATCACAGACAAAAGGAGCAGGGATTTATCGACCCTCACGAAAACGGAGTTATCCTTGGCCAGAGAGTAAGAGGACTTGAAAGAGTAGGACTTTATGTTCCGGGCGGTACAGCGGCTTATCCTTCTTCTGTCCTTATGAATGCAATTCCAGCAAAAATTGCAGGTGTTAAAGAAATTATAATGGTTACTCCTCCTATGAAAAACGGTAAGCCTAACCCCGATATTCTTGTTGCCGCGTCAATTTGCGGAGTTGACAGGGTTTTTCTTACAGGTGGTGCGCAGGCTATTGCAGCTCTTGCCTATGGTACGGAGAGTATTCCTAAGGTTGATAAAATCGTCGGACCGGGAAATATTTATGTGGCTACCGCGAAGAAACTTCTTTATGGTGTTGTTGATATTGATATGATTGCAGGTCCGAGCGAGATACTTGTTCTTGCGGATGAAACAGCAAATCCAAAATTTGTTGCCGCTGACCTTATGTCACAGGCTGAGCATGATGTTATGGCGTCATCCATACTTGTTACAACAAGTGAAAAGCTTGTTGATGAAACTATAATAGAGCTTGAAAATCAGGTTAAGAACCTTTCAAGAAAAGAAATAATTGAAAAATCACTTTCTTCCTATGGCGCGGCTATTGTATGCGATTGCGTTGATTGTGCAATTGAAATCGCAAACGAACTTGCTCCCGAACATCTTGAAGTATTACTCAAAAATCCTATGGAATACCTTGGCAGACTTGATAACGCAGGTTCTATATTCTTGGGACAATATGCTCCTGAACCTTTGGGAGATTATTTTGCAGGACCTAACCATGTTCTTCCTACAAGCGGAACAGCAAGATTTTTCTCTCCGCTTTCGGTCAATAGTTTTACAAAACGAACCAGCTATATTTACTATACGGAGCAAGCTCTTCTTGATGCTAAAACGGATATTGTAACAATAGCCGAGAAGGAAGGACTTACTGCTCATGCAAATGCAATTAAAGTGAGATTTTAAGATTGGAGACTTTGCAAATGCCCTATGAACTTAATTCAAAGCTCTCAAAGCTTACTCCGTATGACCCGATAACAGGAACATACCGAATAAGGCTTGACGCAAATGAATCATTTTTTAATATAGATAAAAAAGTTAAAAACAAAATAATATCAGAAATATCATCGGTCGATTTTAATCGTTATCCCGATCCTTATGCGGTTGATACAATAAAAGCTTTTTCGGATTATTATGGTATTTCACCCGAATTTGTTACATCGGGTAATGGGTCTGACGAACTTATTAGTATTATTTCAAGTTGCTTTCTTGAAAAAGGGGATAAGATAGTAACTCTTAAACCCGACTTTTCTATGTATGCATTTTACGGCAGCCTCTATGAGAATGATGTACTTACATATCACAAAAACGAAGATTTATCGGTCGATATTGATAAGTTAATCAAATTTGTCAATGAGAATAATGCCAAGGCTCTCATTTTTTCAAATCCATGTAATCCTACATCTCTTGGTATAGCCAAAGATGATGTGATAAAACTTATAAAAGGAACAGACGCACTTATTATTCTTGACGAAGCATATATGGATTTTTGGTCAGAAAGTATACTTGACAGAGTTTCCGAATTCGATAATCTGATAATTTTAAGAACTTGTTCAAAAGCTGTGGGTATGGCGTCGATAAGGCTCGGTTTTGCTATCGCCGGAATAAAAATTACAAACGCCTTGCGTGCTGCGAAATCTCCATACAACTGTGATGCGTTTTCTCAGCTAATCGGCAGAATTATTTTTTCTGAAAAAGAAATTCTTCGCAATAATCTTGCAGAGATTATAAAAAGCAGGGATTATCTGTATTCTGAAACAGCCAGACTATCTAAACAGTATTCGTCTTTGGGATATGTTTATCCTACAGTAACGAATTTCGTTTTCATCAAAAGCGATAATTCAAAGTTGATTTTTGATGAACTTTTAAAGCGCTCGATTGCAATAAGATATATGGGTGAATATATCAGGATAACTGCAGGCAATGAAGAGGAGAACAGGAAAGTTATATCTGCTCTTGAAGAAATAATAAAGAATATTGAATAAATAGGGGTGCAGTATATGAGAGTAGCGGAAATTGACAGAAAAACAAAAGAAACAGATATTAAAATCAGCCTTAATCTTGACAATTCCGAAAAAATATCTATTTCAACAGGAATTGGCTTTTTTGACCATATGCTCAATTCCTTTGCTGTTCACAGCGGAATTGGCATTGTTCTTGAAGCAGTGGGAGATTTGCTAGTAGACAGTCATCATACTGTTGAAGACACAGGCATTGTTCTTGGAAAAGCTTTTGCCGAGGCTCTTAAAGATAAGGTTGGAATTAATCGCTACGGCTTTGCTTCAATCCCTATGGACGAGTCTCTTGCTGAAGCTTCAGTAGATGTGAGTGGAAGGCCTTTCCTTGTTTTTAATGCCGATTTTTCTGATGACAGAATAGGCGATTTCGATACACAGGTCGCCGAAGAATTTTTTAGAGCCTTTGCGTTTAATGCAGGAATAACTCTGCATATAAATCTCAGATACGGCAAAAATGACCATCATAAGTGCGAAGCAATTTTCAAAGCGGTCGCCCATGCTGTCAAACAAGCTGTTGCAGAAAGTGGAGAGGGAATCCTTTCGACAAAGGGAGTATTATAAATGATTGCTATTATAGATTATGGCGCAGGGAACATTTTTAGTGTAAAAAATGCATTGGATTTCATTGGACTAAACAGTAAACTAACCAACAGTGCCGATGAAATCCGTTCTGCCGATGCGATTATTCTGCCTGGCGTTGGCGCGTTTCCTTGGGCAATGAATAAGCTTAATGAAAGCGGACTTGTTGAAGTTATTCGTGAAGAAGCACATAAAAAGCCTTTTTTGGGAATTTGTCTTGGTATGCAGCTTTTATTTGACAAGGGGTATGAATTTGAAGAAACTGAGGGTCTTTCGCTTATCAACGGAACAGTAAATAAAATGGAAGAGCCGAACCTCAGTATTCCTCATATTGGTTGGAACAAGCTGGAAATTTTAAATCCTTGTCCGCTTCTTGAAGGACTTTCGGATAACGAATATGTGTATTTTGTTCATTCTTATAAAGCGGAATGTGGTGATGAAAATATTTCCGCTTACTGCGAGTACGGGCATAGAGTTCCTGCACTTGTTTTTGACGGTAATATTTACGGAGCACAGTTTCATCCTGAAAAAAGTGGAAAAACAGGACTTAAAATACTTAAAAACTTTGGAGGGCTTGTGTAGATGATTATTCTACCTGCAATTGATATTAAAGACGGAAATTGTGTTCGTCTTTTTAAAGGCGATTTTGCAACTGTCGAGAAAGTTGCGGATAGCTATATGGATACTGCAATTTCATTTGAAAAAGCAGGAGCATCTTGGATACATATGGTGGATCTTGATGGCGCAAAAGATGCAAATCCTAAAAATAGTGATATATTTATTGATGTTGCAAAAAATACAAAATTAAAGGTTGAGGTTGGAGGAGGAATACGCTCTCTCGACACTGTCGAATATTATCTCTCAAAAGGCATTTCAAGGGTTATTTTAGGTTCTGCTGCCGTAAAAAATCCTCAGCTTGTAAAGGACGCAGTAGCGGAGTACGGAGAGAAAATCGCCGTAGGAATTGACGCGCTTGATGGAATGGTGGCTGTTGAAGGGTGGATTGACGGTTCGACTGTTGATTATATTACTCTTGCAAAAGAAATGTCGTCAATCGGAGTCAAAAACATAATTTTTACTGATATTTCAAAGGACGGTACTCTTTCAGGTGTTAATCTGACTCAGCTAAAAAATATCAATGAAAATTGTGAATGTAATATTATTGCCAGCGGTGGTGTTCATACAATAAAGGACATTGCCGACTGCAAAGAGTTGGGACTTTATGGAGCTATTTGCGGTAAATCTATTTATAAAGGAACTCTTGACCTTAAAGAAGCTATTGCACTTGCGGAAAGGAATTAAGAATGCTTGCAAAAAGAATAATACCATGCCTTGATGTCCGTGACGGAAAGGTTGTTAAAGGCGTGAATTTTGTTGGAATTAAAGAAGTCGGCGACCCTGTCGAATGTGCCGCAGAATACGATGCTCAGGGCGCGGATGAAATTGTTTTTCTTGATATTACTGCTACTCATGAAGGCAGAGGAACAATGCTTGATGTTGTAAGAAATACTGCAAAAAAAGTTTTTGTTCCACTTACAGTCGGCGGTGGAATTAAAAATATTGATGATTTCAGGGAAACATTGAGAGCAGGTGCTGATAAAGTTTCTGTAAACTCGTCTGCTGTCAGAAATCCCGAACTTATCCGAGAAGCTGCAGATATTTTTGGCTCGCAATGTGTTGTTGTTGCTATAGACGCAAAAAGAAGAGCTGACGGTGGATTTACGGTTGTTGTTAATGGCGGCAGGATAGATATGGGCATTGACGCTGTAGAATGGGCCAAAAAGGCTGAAGAACTTGGTGCTGGCGAAATACTGCTCACTTCTATGGATACCGACGGTGTTAAGAAAGGCTTTGATATCGAACTTCTCAATGCAGTATGTTCCGTTGTAAAAATTCCTGTAATTGCAAGTGGAGGTTGTGGGGCTCTTGAACATTTTTCAGAAGTTTTTGAAAAAACAAATGCATCTGCCGCTCTTGCCGCCTCGCTTTTCCATTTCAAAGAACTTACTGTGGGAGAAGTCAAGGAGCATTGCCGTAGCAGAGGTATTGCAGTGAGGTGAATATATGTCAATAGAATACAAATCAACGCATGAATTTACATTAAATGAGCTTGAAAGGCTATTCCTTTCTGTTGAATGGTCATCGGGTCGTTATCCGGATAAGCTTGTTACTGCAATGAAGAATTTTAAAACAGTTTACAGTGCGTGGGATGGCAGTAAACTTATAGGTATGATATGTGCTATGGACGACGGAATTATGAATGCTTATGTTCACTATCTGCTTGTTGATCCTGACTATCACGGACAGACTATAGGGCGTACTCTTGTAAATATGATGAAAGAACATTATAAGGATTATCTCAGAATAGCGGTTATTGCTTATAATGATGAATTGGATTTTTATGAAAACTGCGGCTTTAATAAAGCAGAGGATGCTTCGCCCATGTTTATTACAACACTTTGGACATAAAGGAGATAGTAATGATAGAAATTGATTTGAATGACCTTGACAAGTTTTTTTTAAAGGGTGAACTTATACCTGCGATTTGCTACGAAGTAAATACAAAAACAGTACTTATGCTTGCGTATATGAATAAAGAAAGCCTTAAAAAGACACTTGTAACAGGATATACATGGTTTTGGAGCCGTTCGCGTCAGGAATACTGGAATAAAGGGGCTACTTCGGGACATCTGCAGAAAGTTGTTTCAATTTATGGTGATTGCGATAACGATACTCTTCTTGTGAATGTTGAACAGACGGGAGTTGCTTGTCATACAGGAGAGTACAGTTGCTTTTTTAATAAAATTTATGATGAGGAGAATACATAATGACGGTTTATGAAGAAATTTTTGAAGTAATCAAGCAAAGAAAAAAGGATTTTGAAGACAATAAAGCACAGGAAAATTCCTACACCTGCTACCTTTTTGAAAAGGGAGTTGACAAAATATGCAAGAAGATAGGTGAAGAGGCTACTGAGACTGTTATTGCTGCAAAAAATAATGATAATGATGAACTTAAAAATGAAATAAACGACCTTTTGTATCATGTTATGGTATTATGTGCAAATCAAGGTCTTGAATGGTCAGAAGTTGAAAAAGTTCTTAACGAAAGAAATGAAAAAATCGGAAATCTGAAAAAGTTCCATACTGTTGATAAAAACACATAATCTGTTTTGTAATTGTATGCACTAATATTGTCCTCCTTGAATATTATGTATTGAAGTTTGTAAAACTTTAATCTTTTTATAAGGAGGATATTATTATGAGCAATACAAACGGTTCTTGCAACTGCAACAATGCAGTATGTGTAGAGGCGCAGCGAATCTATGATAGTTGTTGCGATAAGGAATGTATATCAGACCTTGTTGTTACTCTTGATAACAATGTTTGCTATGTTGATAGTAAATTTACGCTTGCAAAAACAAAGTCTGTGAAAGTTTCAAATGTATGTATATGCGTTGAGAGCGTTCCTTTTGACAAGGGTTTTTATTCTGTTGATATTACTTACACATTCTCTCTTGTCATTGATTTGTTTGAAGGTCCGTGCACAATCCCCACAACGGTAACAGGAACGGCAGTTTTCTCGAAAAAGGTTATTCTTTTTGGCGGAACAGGCAATACAAAGACATTCTGCAGCGAAGGATGCAATGTTCTTTCGGATTGTGAAAACAACTGTGATCTTCCTAAGGCATGCGTTCAGATAGTTGACCCTATTGCGCTCAATACAAAGCTCGTTCCACTTTGTTGCGGCCCGTGGACTATGCCGCCTGCCAAGCAGGATGAAGATATTATTCATCGCTGTTGTTGTGGAAATAACTCTTCGTCAGTCGGAAAATGTATCAATGTTTCCATAGGTCTTTTTTCAATTATTAAGCTTACAAGACAGGTTGCAATGCTTATTCCGGTTCTTGACTTCTGTATGCCTAAAAAGCCTTGTTGCGGAGATACAATTAATCAGAATGCCTGTGATACCTTTGATAAAATTGATTTTCCCACCGATGAATTTTTCCCGCCTGCGCTTGATTGTAACGAATGTACCACATGTGATTGTATTAACGATGTTGATTAAAAAT
>CALZLD010000019.1 GCA_945788225.1 uncultured Clostridia bacterium | reverse complement strand
TTGTTACATAAGTCGGCTTATCGGGAGCCATTTCGGGTGATACTCCCATTTCAAGAAAGCCGGGCTTGTTGTACTGCGGTTCGTTTGCAGGGTCCTCAAGGTCAAGACCTTCGTGTGAAAGGTGCCAGAGGTTCTTATCCTTTGAGTAGTTTGTTTCTCTGTTTATTTTAAGAGGGATGTTGTGAGCCTCTGCATAGTCGATTTCTTCATCTCTCGACTTGATATCCCATATTCTCCAGGGAGCGATAATCTGCATATCGGGAGCGTAAGCCTTGATAGCAAGTTCAAATCTTACCTGGTCGTTGCCCTTGCCCGTACAGCCGTGGCAGATAGCGTCAGCGCCTTCGGCAATAGCGATTTCGGCAATTCTCTTTGCAATGATAGGTCTTGCAAAAGAAGTACCGAGAAGGTATCTGTTTTCATATATTGCTCCCGCCTGAACTGTGGGGAATACATAGTTTTCAATGAATTCATCCTTGAGGTCTTCAATATAAAGCTTTGAAGCGCCTGTCTTTATAGCCTTTTCTTCAAGACCGTCAAGCTCTGTTCCCTGTCCTACATCGCCTGAAACCGCGATAACTTCGCAGTTGTCGTAGTTTTCTTTAAGCCACGGAATGATGATTGATGTGTCAAGTCCGCCAGAGTATGCGAGCACTACTTTTTTGATTTTTCCTGCCATTTTTAAGACTCCTTTTCAAAACAATTGGTTAACTTTGATTATACAACCGTTATACATCTTTGTCAAGTGTTTTTATTCGATTTATACATTATATTGAATAAATATTCAAAAAGATTGCATATTTTCTGTTTTATACGCAGAATAATGTATATTTATAGCACATTAATGTCAAATTATTGTTAAAAATGACAATTAAGCCTTTTTATAAGCCGAGATTATTTCACCGACAAATGCAGTATGAAGCGGCTGACTTCCGTTTGTTTCATAAAGTGCATTGTCAAGATAGCAAGCCTTATCCATCGGCTGAACATAAAGCTTTTTGCATACAAGAACAATTTCCGCCTCGTCAAAAGCGGGGGTATTGTCAAGCATAACGGAATTTAGTCCCAATTCCTTGATTTTTTCATTCTTTTTGCCGTCTCTGCCCGAATTTGCTCCGCAGAACGAAAGAACATCGCGATAATTCTTTCCGAACATCGAAACCGAGAAGGTATCGTTTTTTTCCATAAAGGAGTATGTGTATCTTGACGGTCTTACAACCGCAACAAAGACATTCTTGTTCCACATAACACCCATTCCGCCCCAGCTTGCAGTCATTGTGTTGTAATTTTGCTCGTCACCTGCCGTGAGCAGAACCCAGTCCTTTCCTACTTTTTCAAAGGGATTGAGGGAAAGCTCGTTAAGTTCGGTTTTTATTAAAGACATAAATATCACCTTTCATAAATTATTTTCTAAAAATCAAAGCTTTTCGGTATAAGCTCCGAAAGAGAATAAACCTCGTATTCTTCTGCGGATTTTACGACTATCACTTTAAAATTCCCTTTGCAGAATTCCGCCATAACCTGTCTGCATACTCCGCAAGGATAGGCAAAAATGCTCTCGCCTTTTTTTCCTCCTGCGATAGCTATTGCCGAGAATTCGCGCTTGCCCTCAGATACAGCCTTGAAAAAAGCCGTCCTTTCGGCGCAGACTGTCGCGGAATACGAAATATTCTCAATGTTGCAACCAGTGAAAACAGTTCCGTCAGAGCAGAGAAGCGCCGCGCCCACATAGAACTCCGAATATGGCGCATAGGCTGTTTCTTTCGCATTTATCGCGGTCAGAACAAGTTTCTTTTCATTCATAGAATATCACCCGAAAAATCCTTTCCGTTCACCTCTGCCTTAACGCCCAGCACCGAGCATACAAATGCACCTATATCCGCAAAGCTTTCTCTTGTTCCGAGATTTTTCGGTTTCACGGCGTTGCCGTAAACAAGCATAGGCGTATACTCTCTTGTGTGGTCTGTTCCCGAAGTTGACGGGTCGCAGCCGTGGTCCGCCGTGATGATGAGAATATCGTCGTCACGCATTTTTTCAACAAATCCGCCGAGCCACAAGTCAAACTCGTTGAGAGCGTTTGTGTACCCTGCAACATCGTTTCTGTGCCCATAGGACATATCAAAATCAACAAGGTTTACAAAGCAAAGTCCGTTAAAATCCTCGTTCTGAATTTTGCTTGTTTCTTCCATATCTGCCGCGTTGCCTATTATGCGGACAGCTTTCGTTATTCCGTCGCCCGCAAAAATATCAAAGATTTTTCCAACCCCGATAACATCAAGTCCGCTTTCGGCAATATATTTCAACGCAGTTTTTATAGGCGGTTTTAAAGAAAAATCGTGGCGTCTGTTCGTTCTTTTAAAGGGATATTCTCCCTCAAAAGGTCTTGCTATTACTCTGCCGACGGCGTGCTCGCCGCAAAGGATTTCTCTTGCTATCTCACAGTATTCATAAAGCTTTTCACAGGGGACAATGTCCTCGTGCGCGGCAATCTGAAAAACGCTGTCCGCCGAGGTATAGACGATAAGCGCGCCAGTCTTGATATGCTCTTCGCCATAATCCTTTATGACTTCCGTTCCCGAATAGGGTTTGTTGCAAAGGACTTTTCTGCCCGTTCTCTTTTCAAATTCCGATATTATCTCATCAGGGAAGCCGTCAGGGTAAGTAGGAAAAGGCTTTTCGGATATTACACCTGCCATCTCCCAATGTCCCGTTGTGGTGTCCTTGCCCTTTGATTTTTCGGTCATTCGGGCAAAGGCGGCTGTGGGACAATCCGTTCCCTTTGCATAATCGTTTCCGTCTATGTTGAAAATTCCCATTTTCGTCATATTCGGGATATTTAATTTTTTGCTGTCAAAGCAAGCTTTAAGGGTGTTTGAGCCTTCATCGCCGTAATTATCAGCGTCGGGCATTTCGCCTATTCCTACGCTGTCAAGAACAATAAGAAAAACTCTTTTAACTTCCATAAAATCACTCCGAAAATAAAATTGAGGCTTTGCTTGTTCCTATTCTTTCACAACCTGCTTCAATATATTTTTCCATATCCTCTTTTGTGCGTATTCCGCCTGCCGCTTTTATCTTTACATTCTCCCCGATATTCTCTTTAAAGAGCGCAATATCTGAAATTTCGGCGCCTTTTGTTCCAAATCCCGTTGAGGTCTTGATAAAGTCCGCTCCCGCATTTGTAACGCATCGGCAAAGTTCTTTTTTCTCGTCCTCGTCAAGATAGCAGGTCTCTATAATCACTTTGAGTATTTTCCCTTGACAAGCCTTTCTCACTGCGGAAATTTCTGCTGTAACTTCATCGAATTTCTTATCCTTGACAAAGCCGAGGTTAACGACCATATCAATCTCGTCTGCGCCGTCCTTTACAGCCTGTTCGGTTTCAAAGACCTTTACAGCCGTGGTGTTGTATCCCAAAGGAAAGCCTATTACGGTGCAAAGATTGAGGTCTTTGAAATTCTCTCTCGCCCATCTGATATATGATGGAGGGATACATACCGATGCCGTACCGTACTTTACAGCCTCATCGCAAAGCTTTTTTATCTCCTCTGTTGTTGCCGTTGCCGCAAGAGCAGTATGGTCTATTCTTTTAAGAATTTCCTTTGCTTCCATTATTTTTCCTCCGTTTTGCTTTCGTTTAATTTTTTCATATTTTCGTTGTATCTTGATGCTATTGTGCAAATTTCTGCAAAGCCTTTTTCTTCAAGGGCAATATCGCCCGATACATCAGCCTTTTTGCTGTTTTTCTGCAACGGAACGGAGCAGAAAATTCTGTAAACAAGAAAAAGTGCCGCAGATATCACAAACAAAAGCGTAAGCCCCGTTATCTGTATCGTTACCGAAGCGTGAAGAAGCGCCGTCGAGCGCCTTTTGTATGTCTGATATTTGACATCAATATTTTCACGGAAGGCTTGCAGGTCCTTTTCAATATCCGCCTTTGCCGACTTATAACTCTCGCCGTAAAGCAAAAGTCTTGCCTCATAAAGCTTCTCGTCGGCGGAAAGTTTTTTGCGGTTATCTGCGATTTCGTATTCTTTAAGATAAACAGGGAGCGCCCTCTCGTCTGTATTATGCGCCGACGCAACAAGAAGCATCGCCTCGGCTTCTGTTTTTCTTATGCTGTAAAGCTTTTCTCTTGCGTCTTCAAGCGGAACCTGCTCTGTTTTTGTGAACATTCCACTCTCGATTATGTATTCTATGGATTTTTCTACAGTTTTTTCCTTTTCGGCTTCGTTCCAGTATCTGTTCAGCCTTGAAAGGTCATAATCTATGACAAACTGGCGCGACTCCTCGGTGAAAAGCTCAGAAGCTTCACATATACTGTTGCACGCATTGTAAAGGCTTTCTATCTGCTTCTCTTTTTCGCTTTTTTCATCCGTGGCGCGATAGGTATAGAATGTGCTGTATAAAAGCATCAGCGCGGATATTACCATAAGCGCCGCAAAAAAGCCGTCAAGACTCTTGCAGCCTGGTCTTAAATTAAATTTGAATTTCATTTTGCGGCACCTCTTTTCTCAATAGCATATATATGCATAATTTTACCGTATTTTTCCGCAAATGTCAAATACCCGATACTAATATACAAATTGTATAATTTATATTTTTCATACATTTAGTATATAAAAGAGGTATCGGACAAATATATCCGATACCTCAGTTTTATTTACGCTTTCGACTGCTGTTGTTGTTCATTCTGTGCCTGATTAAGTTCGTCAAAATATTTTGAAGAACCGTATGACACGATATGATTTATATTGTTTTGATCTTTTGATATCCAGTGTCCCGCAAAGGTCCTTTCATCTATATTCCAGCCCGAAGTAATCGCAAGTCTGCCCGAAATCACCCACGCTCCCGGATTTTTCTCGGCTTCGGTCTTGTCCGCGTCTTTGTCCGAAAAGCGCCATACTTCATTCGGCTGACCATAAAGGTCAATGAAAACACCGTTCACAAAATAATAGCTTTCCATAATGCTGTTTTCGTCACAGCCTGTCTCATCGATGACATAGACAATCTGAAAGAGTTTTCCCTCATCGTTGAAATAATATATCAAATCTGCCTTCTTACCCATAATCGTAACATTTTCATAAACGAGCAGTCTTTTTTCATATTCGTATGAAAGTGTTTCGGTTTCTCTTGCTTTTACATCGTCGTTAGTCATTCCCCAGCAGACATTTCTCACATCGGGTTTTACAGCGTCCCAATCTACTTTCTGCTCGGTTGTTGTTTCTTCGGGAGCAGGCTCACGATTTATCTCCATCTGCTTTTCGTCATCGGTCAAAGGATAAAAGCTGTACTGCGTCGTGGTTTTTGCATTAAGGCTCAAAAGAAAAATCTTGTATCCCTTTTCGGGGATAATCCATGTGGCGCAGGGGGACGGTTCGTCAAAATCGCACTGCGGTTTGCCGTAAAGGGCGGTTGTCTTCTGATAGATTTCATCATATTTATCCCCGGGGATATGATAGTTCACCCCGTCAAGACCTATGCCATCGGATACGCAAAGCACCATCTTTGCGGTATATCCTTCTATCTCAACATTGCGGTATGTAATAAGCGTCTGAATCTGACCTGAAAGCTCCGACTCTTCGACCGTTTCTTTGAAAGGCTCGTCGTCTTCGTGCGCTTTAACCTCTTCCACCGACATTCCCCATTTAAGATTTCTTATATCGGGAAATTCAAGCTTTTCTACCGTTCTTTCCGTCACCTGCTCTGTCTGAGCCGTTGTTTCGGGAACAGTCGTGGTTTCTGTTGTTTCTTTTGTGGTTTCGGCAGGAGCGTCCGCCCCATTCATATTGCACCCTGCCAGAAGAAGTGAAAAAGCAAGTACCGCCGCTACAATTTTTTTCATAAAAATCCCCCTTACGACTTTATGATTAAATTATAGCACGGCGGTACTTTGAATACAATTACAAAGCAGTTACAATTTATTTACAGTTTGGTTACAGCGTCAACGGAACCTTTTCATTTTTCTGACAAAGAATTCTGCCGAGGCAGGAAATAAGCTCGTCGATCTTGAAAGGTTTTGCGATATGAGCGTTCATACCCGCGTCAAGCGCGGCGCGTTTATCTTCTTCAAAAGCGTTTGCGGTCATAGCCACAATCGGAATATCTGCAACGCCCTTTTCTCCGAGTGCGCGTATTCTTCTTGTCGCTTCGTATCCGTCCATAACGGGCATCTGAATATCCATCAGAATAACATCATAATATCCCTTTGACGAATTTTTTACCATATCAACTGCCAGAGCGCCGTTTTCGGCTTCTTCATACAAAAAACCGTTGGAAGTTAAAACCTCGGCAACTATTTCGCGGTTAAGCGCATTGTCCTCAACAAGAAGAGCTCTCTTGCCCGAAAAATCTATTTTTTCGTCCGACAACGGCATATCGCGGTTCAGGTCTTCCTCTGTTCCGATTTTAAGCGTAACTGTATAGGTAAATTCCGAGCCCTTTCCCTGCTCGCTTCTGCAAACAATTGTTCCGCCCATACGCTCAAGAAGACGCTTGGTTATAGCAAGCCCCAGTCCCGTTCCCTCAATTCCGTCAACGGTACTGCTGTGTTCGCGTTCAAATGCGTCAAAAATATGCTCGCAGAATTCTTTTCCTATACCTATTCCGTTATCCTTTACCGTTCCCGTATAGGTTGCATAGCCGTTCTCCGAGGCTGTCTGCTTTACGGAATATGTTATCTTTCCGCCGTTGTCCGTATATTTTATCGCGTTGCTGATAAGGTTCAGTTCTATCTGATTTATCCTCAGAAGGTCAAAGAAAGCGATTTCGTCATCAATATCACATTCAACAGAAAAATCAATGTTCTTTCTATTGATTTCCGTCAAAAATACAGGCATAACATTCTGCATAACAGAAGGAATATGGTGAGCCTTTATGTCAAGCTCGGTCTTTCCGCTTTCAATTCTCGCCATATCGAGAACATCATTTATAAGGCGCAGAAGATGCTCGCCCGCAATATTCAGTTTTCCGATACATTCAAGCGCTTTTTCGGGGTTGTCGATATATTTTTCCGCCATCGAGGAAAATCCCATTATAGCGTTCATCGGCGTCCGTATATCGTGGGACATATTAAAGAGAAACGCACTCTTTGCGCGGTTTGCCGCCTCGGATTTCTTTATTGCAAGTTCAAGCTCTCTCTGATGTTTTGCTTCCGTTTCAACAAAATCCGTTATATCTGATAATGTACCCTGAAAAAAGGATTCACTGCCCGCGTCGACAAATATCGTGGCGTCAATCACCCATCTGTAACCGTCCTTGCCCTTTAACCTGTATATGCGTGAGCCGTCACGGTCGTGATTTATGCAGGCGGCGCCGTAATTCAGCGCAGTTTTGTAATCATCGGGATGAATAAGATTCATAAATTTGTTGTCAAATTCAGACTCTATTTCTTCCTTTGTCCAGCCAAGCATTTCAAGAAAACGGTCGCTTATATAAAGGAAGGGAAAGCCCTCCTCCGCAGAACAGCGATGATACCCTCCCGGCATATTGTTAAGCGTTGCGTTAGACCAGATATCGTTCTGCATCAGAGCCTGATTTTTTTCTTCAAGCTCGGCGTGTCGCTCGATAAAGCTTGTCATATCACTGCATACGCTGATAATTGCAAGTCTGCCGTCATCGGTCTCTATTACTTTGCCTGTATTGACAGTCCAGAACCGCGAACCGTCCTTCCTCGGCATACGATATGTAACTTCATAGGTCATTCCGGGGTAGTATTCATTTCCCAGTTCCTCAACAACCCTGTCGTAGTCCTCGTGATAGATAGTGTTTGCAACCTTGCCGTCTATACCCTCTGCAAGTTCTTCAACGCTGTCGTATCCTAGCATTGACGCCATTTTTTCATTTGCATAAAAAAGAGGAAAGCCGTCCTCGCAATATCCTCCGATGGCACCTGCATTTCCTGAATTTTCAATAAATTGTGCAACGACGGAATTATTGTGCGCAATAAATTTGTCCGAGTTGTCTGAACGAAGTTCTTTAACGCGGAACTGAATGCTGTAACATTCTCCGTATTCGTGGACATTAAGCTTTGCGGCGCTTGCAGAAATATACTCGCTTCTTTTGCTGTTATAAAAACTACTCTGTCTGCCTGATTTTGAATTTATAGGACAGTTGGGACACGGGTAATCCTGCTTTCCGAGTATCTTATGGCAAAGACCGCCCTTTATAAGCTCAGGATAAATCTCCTTCGCGGCATCATTGAAATAGATTATGTGATGGTCCTTGTCTATGACATACATTCCCGGTTCAAGAGCTTCCGCCTGCATAGGTTTTCCCTCCCCAGCGTTAAGTAATATAAAGTCTGGTGCGCCTGACAGGACTTGAACCTGCACACCTCTCGGCAATAGAACCTAAATCTATCGTGTCTGCCAATTTCACCACAGGCGCATAAACGGCATATCAGCCGTTATTTTTTTCTTTAAAGCCCCAGCCGTCGATACCCGCGCGACGCATTGCTCCGAAAACTCTGTCGGTAAAGCCGTGGTCGAGCTTTTCTCTTTCGGCTAAAAACTGTTTCATTTCTTCTCTTTTTGTGTGGCCGTCAACGGGGCATTTTGACTTCACCACATTGAGTTCAGTTTTTCTTGCAACCCTTTTTATCTCCTTTTCGGGAGCAAAAACAAGCGGTCTTATCAGCCACAGCTTTTTATTTGAAAGATAGCTTTTCGGTGAAAAGCAACCTATTCTTCCCTCGATAAAAAGGTTCATAAAAAAGGTCTCGACAGCGTCGTTGTAATGATGTCCGAGAGCCACCTTGTTGCAGCCTTCCTCGATAGCGGCGTCGTGAAGCGCGCCTCTTCTCATTCTCGCGCAAAGAGAGCAAGGGTGCTCTTCCTTTCTTACATCAAAAACAATCTCGCCTATCTGCGTTCTTTTAAGAACATATTTTATTCCGAGTTCATCACAAAGCTTTTCAACATCCGAATAATCGCCCCACACTCCGTTGAACCCGGGGTCGAGCGTTACTGCCACAACATCGTAATCAATGCCGATAAATCTTTTTAAAAGAACAAGTCCCTGCAACATCACAAGGCTGTCCTTCCCTCCCGAAACACCGACGGCAATACGGTCGCCGTTTTCGATAAGGTCAAATTCCTGTATCGCCTTGCGCATATATCCGAGTATCTTCTGCATAGGCTATTCCTTTGCTTCCTCGGTCTCATCGTCCGACTTGTTTTCTTCGGGTTTTTTCGACTTAATCGCAACTATTGCGGCTGTCGCAACAACAACTAGTATTACAATTGCGGCGGCAATAATGACTAAAACCGCAACGGCAGTCTTTTCGGATTTATTGCTTTCCGTCACAGCGGTTTCTGTTTCGGCAAAAGCGCCGTATACCGCCTCGGTTACGGTCTCATCGGGAGTTGTAGTTTCCTCTGCCGTTGCTCCGAAGGTTGTTTCTTCCGGAGTATCCTGCACGGAAGTGTTCTCGGAAACATCCTTTACAATCGCATATCTGTTCCATTCGTCGCTGTCAAAGCCTGTCGCATTTTCCGTTATATGAACAGTTGCCGACTGCGGAAAAGCCTCGCTCCCTATCTGCGGAGCGTTGCCGTAAAAATAAATATCGGTAAGTCCGCTTCCTCTGAAAGCGCACTCGTCAACAAAAGTAAGACTTGCGGGAAAAACCACAGCCGTAAGCGCGGTACAGCTTTCAAACGCACGGTTGCCGACGGTATTAAGACTGTCGGTAAAGGAAAGCTTCTGAAGTCCCGCACAACCCGAAAAAGCGTTGTTTCCTATCGAGGTTATGTTCTTCGGAGCGTAAAATTCGGTAACTCTTCTTCCGCTCATAAAGTTGTCGGGGATTTTTCCTCCCTCAAACTCAGCGCCCGAAAGGTCGATTATCTCACAGGAAGAAAGGTTGCCGAACATTGAAAAATCCGCCGAGGACAAAGTTCCCGTCTTAACAATAAACGCCTTGACATTGTTCTGGTCGGTTTCACCTTTCGCCTCGCAAAAAGCGTTGTAAAGATTTCCGCTTTCAAAGCTTTCAACGATAACGCTCTCAGCGGCAAAAGCGCTGACAAGTCCGCCGATTGAGATACCAACAATCATAACTACTGCAATTATCAGCATAATTATTCTCATAATGGTTTTTTTCTTTTTATAGTTCATTCCGGCTATACTCCTTTATGTCAGTCGCACTGAAATCTGCCCGCTACCGAAATGCCCGTCTGAGAAAAAAGATAGACATTGGTAGAAAGCTTTGTTTTTGCTTTTTTGTATTCCTCAACAACAAGCGGACCGAAAATTTCAATAACATCATTTGTAACATCTTCAACGGCAAGAAGTGTTTCCGCCGACGGAGCAACAACAAGAAATCTTGAACCGAGCTTTTGAGAAACGGCGTTTTTAAAGTCGGAGCAAAGCATTAAAGAAGCAGAAAGTTCCTCATAAACACCCTCGAATTCAACGACTCTTATCTCACCTGCAATGGTCGACACTCTCAGTTCCGATTTTCTGAAAAGGTCGCACATATTTTTATCCGCAACGGAAAAGACCACATCTTTGGGAACTCCCCATTTTTTAAGATAAGCCGCGTTTAAGGGATAGGCTTTCTTGTCGTCTGTAGTAAAGGCGATTACCTGCTTTAAATTATCGACAAAATCGTTATAGATATAGCTTTCGTTGACATCCTCCTCGCGCATTATCATAGCGCGGAGAAATCTTTGTGCGTTATGAAAAACCGCAAGCTTATATTTTGCGGCAAAGTCAAGCTCAAGGTTTTTTATCAGCTTATCCATTAATACGGTGCTCTTAGTCTGTTCATATTCGCGCTTTGCCGCCTTGACATCAAAATTGAACGACATCGCGCCGTTTATTACCTCATAGACATCGGGCTCAATCTCGCGCCCCAACTGAAAATGATTGTCCTTCAGTCTGGCTTTAAGCTCTTTATAAAACTTGCTTTTTCTTTCAAACAGCTTCACCTTGCGCCAGACCTCCTTTTTTAAACATTTATATCATTGTATCACATTTTTCGTCTGTCTGCAAGAAGATTTTTAAATGTTGCTTTTTCTTTTTATTACAAAAAATGTAAATATTTTTGTGAAATACTTCTAAATTTTGACGATATTTTCTGTTGATACTGTCGGGTGACTAGAAAAGAATATTTTTTGTTGCATTGCTATTGCTTATTTTTGTAAAATATAGTATAATGTATGTGATAATTTTTATGGTATCACTGTTTACCCAAGACATTACATATTCAGGAGGAAGCTATGGAAGAACTTACTCTCAAGCCTGTTTCCAAAAAAGAAGACGCCGAAAGCGTCAAGGAAACCACGGAAAAAGATTCATTTGAAATGGCGCCTATCTCTCTCAAGCCGGCAAAGAAAGCCGACGAAACCGAGGCCGCTTTTGAAGAACTGAATTCTAAGGACATTCAGACTCTTATGCAGCAGGAAAAATTAGAGCGCCAGAAAGCAAAAGAAGCTGCCGAAGAAAAAGCCGCTCAGAAGGAAGCTCCTGTTCCGAGCCCCGTTAAGCCCCAGGGTTCAGAGGGCGCAAAAAATAAAATAACAGAAATCATGCTTACTCCTCCGGACGCTGAAAAGAAAGACGAAAAGCCTGAAAATAAGGCTCCCGAGCAGAAAAAAGCTCCGTCTCCCCAGCCTCCTGTCAATAAAAATGACAAAAAGCAGGAAAACAAGCAGCAGGGCGGAAACAAAAACCAGAAGAACAACGGTAATAATAATAATAATAATAATAACAACAATAAGAACAACAAGAATAATAACGCAAAGCCCGAGAACAAGGCTGTAAATAACGCTCCCGAAGTGAAGAAGGGAATTGAAGAAATCTCAATACCCGACGCTATGATGGGCGACGCAAAGAAAGCTCCCGAAGCCGCGCCGAAGAAAGCACCCGTTCAGGACAATATTGACAGCATTCCCACAAAGAAGCCTGTTCTTGTTGATGTTGACGCAAATGTTGCTCACGCTGTGGGAGGAATGTCGTTCAACGAAGAATACGCTCTTCTCGCCAAAAAGGAAGAACAGGATTCTCTTAATCCCGATGAAGCGCGCAGACTTAAAATTTGCCGTCTTATCGATATGAGAAGAAAGGGTAAGCCTTTCACCGATGTTGCAAAGAACAATTTCCAGAAATTTATGGAAGAAGAACGCAGAGCAGGTCACGATGTTTCTACATTTGAAGCGGCTATCGCAGACATCGCCGCTGCCGACGCGGCTTCAGGCAAAAAGGCTTCAAATCCCGCTTCCGCAAATCCTGCTCCCATAAACATAAAGGCAACGGCTTCAAAGCCTCATCCCGTTGAAAAGAAAAAGGAAAGCGCTCCTGCAAAGGCTCCCGCAAAGGAAAAGACAGGCTCCGACAATAAAGTTCTCTTTATCGTCATCGCGGTGATTGCTGTTCTTATTATCGCAATGCTGGTGGTAATATTCGCAGGAAAGGGCAACGGCAACAAACCCATTCCCGATGAAACATCCAATACAGAAACTACGGTGGCAACTCCCGCAGAGTCGGAAACAACATCAAAGCAGACTGCGGAAACAACCCCGATAATTTCAGCAGGCAACCTCACCAAAGCAACTGTTCTTGAAGTTATTTCAGGCGACACATTAAGAGTTCTTCTCAAAGACAATTCTCAGGCTACTGTAAAGCTTATCGGCGCAGTTGCTCCGAAGGATAACGAATACTACGCAAAAGAATCTCTCGAATATGCAAAGAATGTTCTTGACGGAAAGGTTGTCAATATCGAATTTGACGAAAAGCTTACCGATGAAGATTTCAACATTCTCGCTTATGTATGGTATAATGACGGCAAGACATTATTCAACGACGAGATGCTTCTTTCCGGATACGCAAAGGCAAATCTTGACGAAGAAAACACAAAGTTCAACGAAGAATTTGAAAAGGTTGAAACCGAAGCTAAGGAAGGCAAGAAGGGCGTTTGGGGTTATAAAGCTCCCGTTTATACCGCAAAGACAACAACTGCCGCTCCTATTGCAAAGGCACCTTATGTTTCAAGAAACCTCAAGGTATTCCATAAGAACACCTGTCCTCTTGCTTATGATGAAAAGTACGGAAAGTCACTTTACAGCTTCGAGACAAGAGAAGAAGCAATAAGATACGGTTGCTCACCTTGCTCGCAGTGCCAGCCGTAACACAATAACAAAACAACAAAAAAACAAGGGTATCGTGCATAAGATGTACGATACCCTTGAATATTTCTGTTTTTATATTAAGACATAAAAAAATCCCTTGCATATTCTGCAAGGGATTTTTTATTAAAGGATTATTGATTTTCCTGTCATTTCTTCGGGCTGAGGAATACCAAGTATTTTAAGCATTGTCGGTGCAAGGTCTGCAAGAACGCCGCCCTCGCGAAGCTCAACATCGCCTGCTCCCACAAAAATCAGAGGAACAAGGTTTGTTGTGTGTGCTGTAAACGGAGAACCGTCAGGCTCATACATCTTATCCGCGTTGCCGTGGTCTGCTGTGATAAGAGCACAACCGCCCTTTGCAAGAATTGCGTCAACGGTTTTGCCAACGCATTCGTCAACAGCCTCAACAGCCTTTACTGCCGCGTCAAAAACGCCTGTATGTCCTACCATGTCGCAGTTTGCGTAGTTGAGAATGATAACATCGTATTTATCGGAATTTATGCGGTTTACAACCTCGTCCGCAACAAGATAAGCACTCATTTCGGGCTGTAAGTCGTATGTTGCAACCTTGGGCGAATTGATAAGCGCTCTGTCCTCGTTTTCAAACGAAGCCTCTACTCCGCCGTTGAAGAAGAAGGTTACATGAGCGTACTTCTCTGTTTCTGCAATTCTGAGCTGTGAAAGTCCCTTTGAAGCAATATATTCACCAAAAGTATTTTTAAGTCCTTCAGGCTTGAACGCGATGTCAACATTGGGCATTGTAGCGTCGTACTGCGTCATGCAGACATAGTAGAGAGGAAATCTTCCGTTTCTTCTTTCAAAGCCGTTGAAATCATCGTCAACAAATGTTCTTGTGATTTCTCTTGCTCTGTCGGGGCGGAAGTTGAAGAAGATAACGCTGTCGTTAGCAGAAATTTTGCCGTTCTTGTCAACAACTGCGGGAACAACAAATTCGTCTGTAACTCCCTCTGCATAGGATTTTTCCATAACATCAACCGCGTTCGGATTTTCTACTCCCTCGCCGTAAACCATTGCGGCATAAGCCTTTTCAACACGCTCCCAACGGTTGTCTCTGTCCATTGCGTAGTATCTTCCCATAATAGAAGCGATTTTTCCTACGCCGATTTCCTTGCATTTTTCTTCAAGCTCTGAAATAAAGTCCTTGCCCGATGTGGGAGGAACATCTCTGCCGTCCATAAAGCAGTGGATATAAACCTTTGAAAGACCGTTTTTCTTTGCAAGTTCAAGAAGTCCGTAAAGATGAGTGTTGTGAGAGTGAACTCCGCCGTCGGACATAAGTCCGAAAAGGTGAAGTGCGCTGTCGTTCTTCTTGCAGTTTTCAACAGCCTTTACAAAAGCGTCCTTGGTGAAGAAATCGCCGTCCTTAATGGACTTTGTAATTCTTGTAAGTTCCTGATAAACTATTCTTCCTGCGCCGATATTTGTGTGACCAACCTCAGAGTTACCCATCTGACCGTCGGGCAGTCCGACATCCATTCCCGACGCTCCGATAAGAGTGTGGGGATACTTTGCCAGAAGCTTTGTGAGGTTAGGAGTTTTAGCGGTTCTGATAGCGTTGCCGTAGCTGCTGTGGTTGTATCCGAAACCGTCCATAATAATAAGGGCAAGTGGTTTTTTTGCCATAAAAATCTTCCTTTCCATTAAGATACCTTGCAGAATACACTGCAAGGTACTTTGAAATTATTTATGCAATGCAGTTTGAACCTGCTTCGAGGATAACGCCGAAATCAGCGGCTTTGAGTGAAGCTCCGCCGATAAGTCCGCCGTCAACATCGGGCTGGTTGATGAGTTCTTCTGCGTTCTTTGCGTTCATCGAACCGCCGTACTGAATAACGAATTCGCAAGCGTCAGCCATTGAATAAAGGTCAGCGATAACGCTTCTGATGTATTTGCATACTTCGTTAGCCTGCTCTGCTGTGGCTGTCTTGCCTGTTCCGATTGCCCATACGGGTTCATAAGCGATGATAACATTTTTAAGTTCTTCGTCTGTAACGCCCTGAAGAGCGATTTTTGTCTGCATTCCGACGATTTCTTCTGTAACGCCCTGCTCTCTCTGTTCAAGAAGTTCACCAACGCAGAGGATTACTTTAAGACCAGCGGCAAGTGCGGCCTTAACTCTCTTGTTTACAGTAACATCGGTTTCACCGAAGTACTGTCTTCTTTCGCTGTGTCCGAGAACAACATATTCAACGCCCATTTCAGCGAGCATATCGGCAGAAACCTCGCCTGTGAATGCTCCGCTCTTTTCAAAGTGACAGTTCTGAGCGCCTACTTTGATGTTTGTTCCCTTTGTAGCGTCAAGAGCTGTTTCAAGGTTTGTGAAAGGTACACAGATAACAACATCGCATGTAGCCTTTGCCGCAACGGGCTTTAATTCCTCGATAAGAGCCTTTGCTTCGGGTCTTGTCTTGTTCATCTTCCAGTTTCCTGCGATTACAACTTTTCTTAAATCCTTGTTCATCTTAAATTCTCCTTTATGAATTATTTTCTTGTCTTATTAACAGTATTGCACGGGCTTAACATTCCGTTGAAAGAGCCTATCGCCTTGGGGGAGATAATCACTCCGAAAATAAGTCCTGCGACAAAGCCTATCAGTATATAGAACAATGCTTTTCCGCCCTCGCTGTTTCTTAATGTTTCAAGTTTTTCAAGCATATTTTTTCTCCTTAAAAATTAAGACAGACAGGGCGGACTTGCCCTGCCTGCCCGTAAATTCAAAGATTACTTGTCTGCAATAACTGCAACGCCGGGAAGAACCTTGCCTTCGAGGTATTCAAGAGAAGCTCCGCCGCCTGTTGAGATGTGTGACATCTTGTCCGAGAAACCAAGCTGGATAACAGCCGCAGCAGAGTCGCCGCCGCCGATGATTGTTGTAGCGTCTGTCTCAGCAAGAGCCTTGGCAACAGCGATTGTACCCTTTGCAAGAATGGGGTTTTCAAATACGCCCATAGGTCCGTTCCATACAACTGTCTTTGCCGACTTAACAGCGTCTGCAAAGAGAGCCTGTGTCTTTGTGCCGATGTCAAGTCCCATCATATCAGCGGGAATCTTGTCAGCGTCAACAACTTCGATTGCGATTTCAGCGTCGATAGGATCAGGGAATGACTTTGTAATTGTTGTATCAATAGGAAGAAGGAGTTTCTTACCAAGCTTTTCAGCCTTTTCGAGCATTTCCTTGCAGTAGTCGATTTTTTCGTCGTCAACAAGTGATGTACCTACTTCATAGCCCTTTGCTTTGAGGAATGTGTAAGCCATACCGCCGCCGATGATGAGTGTATCGCACTTTTCAAGAAGGTTTGAGATAACATTGAGCTTATCTGCAACCTTTGCACCGCCGAGGATTGCAACAAAAGGTCTTTCGGGAACTTCAACGGCATTTCCGAGGTACTTGATTTCCTTCTGCATAAGGTAGCCTACTGCTGTTTCCTTAACAAACTTTGTAACGCCTGCTGTTGAAGCGTGTGCGCGGTGAGCCGAACCGAAAGCGTCCATTACAAAAACTTCGCCGTCAACGAGTTCGCCGAGTTCCTTTGAAAGATTTTCGCCGTTCTTTGTTTCGTCTGCTCCGCGGAAACGGGTGTTCTGAAGAAGAACAACATCGCCGTCAGCCATTTCTGCAACTGCCTTCTTTGCGTTGTCGCCTACTACTGTATCGTCGTTTGCGAATGTAACCTTAACGCCGGGAAGAAGTTCAGCAAGTCTCTTTGCAACGGGTGCAAGTGAGAACTTTTCTTCGGGACCGTTCTTGGGTTTGCCGAGGTGTGAGCAGAGAACAATCTTTCCTCCGTCAGCTATGAGCTTCTTGATTGTGGGAAGAGCTGCTGTGATTCTGTTGTCGTTTGTGATAACGCCCTCTTTGAGAGGAACATTGAAGTCGCAACGAACAAGAACCTTTTTGCCCTTAACATTGATATCGTCCACAGTAACCTTATTTAATCCTGCCATTGTAAGACACTCCTTTTGAAGAATTTGTTTTTGGTTATTTATTTAACAACCTGATATTACTATTTTAACCTATTTCAAGAAATTTAGCAATAGGTATTTTTAAATATTTTATTAAAAAAGAGCACTATGCGCAAATTTTTGCATAATGCTCTTTAAAATTATCTTCTGTTGGGTTCTTTGATGATTATTCCCACAACCTCGTG